>NZ_JBMKJG010000005.1:0-255315 GCF_049237765.1 Enterobacter cloacae complex sp. SHL021
AGTGTGGGGTCTCCCCATGTGAGAGTAGGGAACTGCCAGGCATCAAATAAGAAGAACCCCGTACCGTAAGGTGCGGGGTTTTTTGCTTTTGTTTTTCTCCCTCACCCTGCGGGAGAGGGCACCAGACCGCACCATTCCCCTCCTGGGCTTTCTCCGGAACTTACCTTGCTAACGAAATTTGTGATCTCCCTCGCAATGTCATTTATAACAAAATAATAACATTTAATTTATAAGGTATTGAGTTCCTTCAGAGCTCAGCATGCCGTTGTTTATGGCAGGAGTATAATCATAATGACCGAAAGCATTACATCGAACGGGACGCTGGTTGCCAGTGATACCCGAAGAAGGGTATGGGCAATTGTTAGTGCCTCATCCGGTAACCTGGTTGAATGGTTCGACTTTTACGTCTACTCATTCTGTTCACTTTACTTCGCACATATTTTCTTCCCGTCAGGAAACACCACAACGCAGCTACTGCAAACGGCAGGTGTATTTGCAGCAGGATTCTTAATGCGGCCGATTGGTGGCTGGTTATTTGGCCGTATCGCAGACCGTCGCGGGCGTAAAACCTCCATGCTGATCTCGGTCTGCATGATGTGTTTTGGTTCCCTTATCATCGCCTGTCTGCCGGGGTATGACGCTATCGGAACCTGGGCGCCCGCCCTTTTATTGCTGGCTCGTTTATTCCAGGGACTCTCCGTTGGGGGAGAGTACGGCACCAGCGCCACGTACATGAGTGAAATTGCACTTGAAGGTCGGAAGGGTTTTTACGCCTCTTTCCAGTATGTCACGCTCATCGGCGGTCAACTGCTGGCCATTCTGGTTGTCGTGATCCTGCAGCAGATCCTCACAGACAGCCAGCTTCATGAATGGGGATGGCGAATTCCTTTCGCGATGGGAGCTGCACTGGGGATCGTGGCGCTTTGGCTGCGCCGTCAGTTAGACGAAACCTCGCAAAAAGAGGTCAGGGCGCTGAAGGAAGCGGGATCGTTTAAAGGACTGTGGCGAAACCGCAAAGCTTTCCTGATGGTTCTCGGTTTCACCGCCGGTGGTTCACTCAGTTTTTATACTTTTACCACCTACATGCAAAAGTATCTGGTGAATACCACGGGAATGCACGCCAACGTCGCCAGCGTCATCATGACCGCCGCGCTGTTCGTCTTTATGCTAATACAGCCGCTAATCGGTGCGCTCTCAGATAAGATCGGCCGTCGCACATCAATGTTGATTTTTGGTGGCATGTCCGCCTTATGTACCGTCCCCATTTTAACCGCGCTTCAGCACGTCTCATCACCTTATGCCGCATTTGCTTTGGTGATGCTGGCGATGGTGATTGTGAGTTTCTACACCTCGATCAGCGGGATACTCAAGGCCGAGATGTTTCCGGCACAGGTGCGTGCTTTGGGAGTAGGGCTTTCTTATGCGGTCGCCAATGCCCTGTTTGGTGGTTCGGCGGAGTACGTTGCGCTGTCCCTGAAATCATGGGGAAGCGAAACGACATTCTTCTGGTATGTGACGATCATGGGGGCGCTGGCCTTTATCGTATCCCTGATGCTGCATCGCAAAGGGAAAGGTATTCGTCTTTAATAATGCGCCATCTGCCACACGGCATAGCCGGTCGTGGCACCGGCAACATCCCAGGCAAAATCTTTCCAGCTCCAGCCGCTCCCTGAGGGGCGGCTATCCCATAATTCTTTAGATGCCCCAAGGCTGACTGAGAACATCAGGCCGATTGCCGCACTACGATCCCGGCTATACCCCTGGTGCTGGGCGTACTCATTACCGGCAGCAGACAACATCGCGGATGCGAGGAAGTGTTGCGCTTTATCCTGGCCGGACCAACTATCGTTCGCCATATGGCTACAGCCGGTTAAACAGAGGGTCATGACTAACAGAAGAAGACGCATCAACAGCTCCATAAAAAAGCCCTGCGGGTGGCAGGGCCTGGATATTACAGAATACGGCTGATAAGACGATCGATACGGATGCGACGCAAACGGCGAATAAGCTTACGAACCTTCACCGGATAATCGGCAATGCTCTGTAGCTCGCGGTAATGACGAACCACCGTCGTATGTGTACGAATAAGTTCCAGTTCACGTTCACGCTGCGCGGCCAGCTCATGTTGTGGATCGTGGATCAGAATTGCGTTTTCCAGATCCAGACGCCAGGCACGAGGGTTCAGGTTGTTGCCGGTCAGCAGCATCCATTCATCATCAACCCACATTCCTTTGAGATGATAGCTGTTATCTTCATCTTTCCAGAGACGCACCACCAGCTGGTCGGTGTTTACGTAATACTGTAAGCGACTGAGGAAACGACGCAGGTTAATCTCATAAAGGTAGGGCAGGGCGCCGATGATTTTGAAGGGTTGATCTTCAGGAATGAAAAAGTCATTAGCCGTTTTATCACCGACAATAATTTCCACTTTTTTACCGTCGCGCAGCAGCTGAATGATATTGCGCACCAGCACGGCGGGAAGGTTAAAGTACGGCGTACAGATAGTGAGCTTCTGCTCTGCGCACGGCATCAGATGGAAAATCGTTTTGTTCAGCAGGCTGGATTTGCCTAAGCCCACCAGAGGTGTAACGGACAGCTCTTCGTTGTTTGCATCGCCCTGGAAATGATAAACCGCATCGCGTAGCTCCTGGCGGAACGCGCGAACGTCGTTTTTGATTTCCGGGCTTTTCGGGCGATGAGGATCGTCAAGGCGATTCACACCACGGCCATGTACCAGATGCTTATCCACCCAGTTAAACATGATGTCGGCCATCTGCGAATTACGGATCAGATGGTAGCGGTCGTAGCGATACTTATCGAGCTGATGAAGGTAAACATCATTCAGACTCGCGCCACTATAAAGCACGCTGTCATCGATGATGAACCCTTTGAAATGGAGTACGCCAAGCGCTTCACGGGTATTCACCGGCACCCCGTAAACAGGGACATCAACGCCAGGATTTTCCTGCGCCGTGCGGCAATACCAGTCTGCGTTTGTATTTGAAGCAGCAGCGCCAATACGGCCACGCTGAGCGCGGTGCCAGTCAACCAGCACGCGAACATCCAGTTCAGGACGCTGACGCTTGGCTTCGTAGAGCGCATTCAGGATCGCGCGGCCACCTTCATCTTGTTCAAGATAGAGTGCCACAATGCAAATGCGTCGCGTGGCGCTGGCAATCTTTTCCAGAAGCGTCTCCCGAAAATGAGCGGGAGCGTAAAAGAACTCTACATCATCAACTGACTGAGAAATCTTCGGTAGTTGAGCAAGGTGTTGTTGATGTTTATTACGCTTAAATTTTGACAACATCACAGTGCGTTTCTTCTCTGTTCATTGAAGGGTTGTCTGTACCATGCAAACAACATAAGCGGACAATGATACCACCAGTCCCGTCCAAAGTGGGTAACATTTCCAGTAGCTTACTCGGGTTTATCCGGCGATTTCAGAGTGAGGGAGAGGGCAACAATCCCCTCGTCCAGCTGAATATCAACATCAAAACCGAGTTTTCGCGCCAGGGTCACCATACCGCGATTGTTTGGCATAGTAATGCCATTCAGGCGTAACAATCCGTGATCGCGCGTATAACTGATGAGTTTTTCCAGTAGCCGCCGCCCAAGGCCCAGGCCTTTAAGATCGGAGCGCACCAGTACGGCAAACTCCGCATCGACGTTATCCGGATCTGAAATAGCACGCGTCACGCCAAGGATCTCATCACCGTTTTCGGAACGACGAACGGCGACAAAGGCCATTTCTCGATCGTAGTCGATCTGGGTCATATTGGCTAAATCATCGTGGGTAAATTCGTTGATTTCGCTGAAGTAGCGATAGTAAAGATCCTCTTTCGTGACCTGAGAGATAAACGTCCGCAGTTGCGGTTCGTCTTCCGGCAAAATGGGGCGAAACAGCGAACGCTCACCGTTCTTCATCTCCACCCACTCTTCCAGTTGCAGAGGATAAGGACGGATCGCCAGACGGCTCTCTCTGTCGCCTTCGAATGGCGCGATATCCAGGGTGACGTCCAGCGCCGTGAACTCATTGCCGGAGGCGAGCAGAGGATGAATGTCCAGCCGCTGGATCTCCGCGCAATCGACTATCAGGTTAGAGACCTGCACCAGGAACTGGCTTAACCCCGCAATGTCGAGCGGACGCAGGGCGCTCCGGCCACGGATTTTTTTGCTTTTGATGGCCTGAATAATCAGATAGCGAGCAAGGTTCATGTTCAGCGGCGGTAAGGCCACCACGGCTTGTTCTTCAGGGCGCCATTCCACGCCACCTTCTCCCAGCATGATGAGCGGGCCAAAAACCGGATCGTGCTCAACAACCACCCGCAGTTCCTGTGCGCCCGCGCGGTTCGCCATGCTTTGCACCAGCAGTCCGTGGATCCTGGCCTGGGGCCAGGCCATTTTTACGCGGTCGAAAATAGCATCTGCCGCTTGCTGAACTTCAGCCGCGGTTCGAAGATACAGCATTACCCCCTGCACATCGGACTTGTGGGGAATATCCGGTGAGCGAAGCTTAAGGGCGACCGGATAACCAATCTGTTCGGCAATATGTACCGCTTCCGCGCTGTCGCTGGCGATCCAGGTGGGCAGCGTCTGCATCCCATAGCTACCAAGAATGGGTTGCACTTCGTGAGTGTCCAGCGATGTCGCACCTTCATCGATAGCCTGTTGCAACAGCCGGTGAACGTCGACGGAATTTGCCGTCAGATTGCCGGGCAATGCTGGAGTTTCACGCAACTGTTTCTGGTTACGACGGTATTCCACCATATGCATAAAGGCGGTAATAGTCCCTTCCGGGGTGCGGTACGTTGGCAACCCCGCTTCGCTGAACAATCGCCGCGCCTCCTGAGAGGAGAACTCACCGCACCAGTTGGTGAGCAGAGTGACGTATTTACCACGCGGATGGTTACGCACTGCTTCAATGAGGGCTCGCGCGCTCTCACTGCCAGGAGCGACCGCGCTGGGGGAGTGGATAATCATCAGCGCATCGAAATCCTGACTATCCAGCAAAATAGAGATGGCTTTGATATAGCGATCGCTACTGGCATCATCGCGTAAATCAAGGGGGTTCCCGGGGGCAACGCTGATGGGTAAAGCCTCTCTCAGGCGCTGAAGCGTCTCTTCACCGAGCGTGGCCAGCTTGCCATTACGTAACCACAGTTCGTCCAGCGCCAGCGCCGCCGGAGCTGCGCCGTTACTGACGATCATTAATTTCTCTCCACGCAACGGACGCATATGACTCAACGTCTCGACGGCGGAAAAAAGTTCATGCGTGTCCTGTACCCGCAGTAAACCCGCGCGCTGGATAGCCGCATCCCAGGCGGGATCCATCCCGGAATGGGAATGCAGCAGGCTTTGTGCTGCAGGGCTGCGTCCGCTTTTGATGACCAGGATGGGTTTATTACGTGACGCGCTGCGCGATGCCGACACAAAACGACGGGCGTCGCTGAGGTGTTCAAGATAAAGCAGGATCGCACTGGTTTTGCTGTCACGCGCCAGAAAATCCAGCAGTTCATCCACGTCGATATCTAGGCTGTCACCCAGGGCGATGAAGTAGGAGAACCCCATCTCACGCTGCTGCGCCCAGTCAAGGATTGTGTTGGATACCGCAGCCGACTGCGAAATAAAAGCAAGTTTGCCTTTACGGATCGGCACTGGAGAAAAGCTGGCATTCAGTCCTTGCCAGGGGGCGAGCAGCCCCAGACTGTTCGGCCCGAGAATACGCATTTGATAGCGGCTGGCGCACGCCAGAAGCTCGGGCTGCTGTTCAGGAGGAGATGAGAGGATAATGCAGGTCTTACACCCTTTCTTGCCGAGCGATTCCAGCAATTCCGGGTTACGTTTCGCATTTGTACAGAGTACGGCCAGATCGGGTACGAAAGGCAGGCTCTGCACATCAGGCCACGCAAGTACCCCCTGAACGGCCTTATAGGCCGGTGTAACGGGCATAACGGGGCCATTAAATCCGCCGGCCAGCAGGTTGCGCATCATCAGATAGCCAGCGCGATCCGGTTTCATTGATGCGCCGATAACGGCTATGGATTTAGGACGTAGTAGCGCTTCTAACCCTCGCTGGCTCATGCAGGCCTCCTGTGAATGCAAGCGACCTGATGATTTTAAACGTTTTCTGTCCCGGTTGCTGTGACACTGCCCTTATGAACGGTTTTTCCCGCCAGATAGCGTTCGCGAAAACGGGAGAAATGGCTGCCCAGCGCGGCAGCCGCCTCGGTATCACCCGCTAAATCCAGCAGTGCGATCGCCACTTCGGCGGTGCAGTATTGTCCCTCGGCATGGGCTTCACGTAAGCGGTAGGCCGATACGCGAGAGAGGTCGACAGAAATGATCGGCAGCGCATCAAGGTAAGGGCTTTTGCGAAACATTTTCCGCGCTTCCGTCCAGGTGCCATCCAGCATAATAAACAGCGGTGGTTTTCCGGATGGCGGGGCTGACAGTACCTGACGGTCGGCGCCTGCATAGGAGGCAGGGAAAACGACCATAGGCTGATAGTCCGGGCTTGCCACTAAGTCGAGCAGGGCCTGAGGAGGCTCCGTGCGCGACCACTGAAACGCGGCCGTATCAGGCAGAATATCGGCGATCAGACGGCCCGTATTGCTGGGTTTCATCGGTTCGGTATCAAACATGACCAGGCAAAAACGGCTTTCCGCCGTGGCCGGTACCAGCGTGTCGCACAGGCACACTTTTAGCGGCAGCAGGCAGCGCTGGCAGCGACGGATGCGGTTGCCACGAGCGAGAAAAGGGCGAGTCGCGCGGGCAAGGCGTTCGGCGCGTAATTGAAGTACAGCGTTATCAGTCATGGGCGAAAGGGCTGGAAAAACCCCATTTTCGCAGAGGCGGGAACGGGGCACAAGATGTGCCCCGTGAATGTTACAGCGACTCGTTCAACCAGCTCTCGAACGGCGCTTTGGGTACCGCGCCGTTGAGCATGTCGATGACTTCACCATTTTTGAAAATCATGATGGTCGGAATGCTACGAATACGAAAACGGGCGCTGAGCTCGCGTTCTGCCTCCGTATTCACCTTCACAAAACGCATCTTCCCGCTGCGCTCTTCGGCGACATCTTCAAAGATTGGCGCGAAGTTACGGCACGGGCCACACCATGGTGCCCAGAAATCGACAACCACCGGAAGATCGTCCTTGAGGAGTTTGTCCAGCGTAGCACCTGTAGCGTTAATCACATCGCCATCAAACAACTCATGGCCACAACGCCCGCATTTCGCACCATCCTCGATCCGATCGTCCGGAATGCGGTTAAGAGCCTGACAGTTGGCACATACGGTATTCATAACTAACCTCTGATAGAACCATGGGACAGCGGCAGTATGCCGATAATGTTTCTAATATGTTACATATTATCAATGAGCCTGTTTGAAACGACAATGCGTTTTATTCAATGAGAACAATAGTCACAGGCTTTTGTACGAAATTATGGCTATGCGCTTGCACATCGGGTAATCTGCGCGCTTCGCGCAGCGCTGGTGGAGAAAAGCATGAACGACGAAATGAAAAATAAAAGCGGCAAGGTCAAAGTGATGTATGTCCGCAGTGATGATGACTCTGATAAACGCACCCAAAATCCGCGTACCGGAAAAGGTGGCGGGCGTCCGGCGTCCTCTCGTGCAGACGGTGGCCGTCGCCCCGCCCGCGATGACAGAAACAACCGCGGTGATGACCGCAAACGTGATGACCGCAAGCGTGACGATCGCAAACGCGATGATTTTGCACGTGAGGGTTCGTCACCATGGCGTACCGTGTCCCGCGCGCCTGGCGATGAGACGCCTGAAAAAGCCGATCACGGCGGCATCAGCGGTAAAAGCTTTATCGATCCGGAAGTGCTGCGCCGTCAGCGTGCGGAAGAGACACGCGTGTATGGCGAAAACGCCTGTCAGGCTCTGTTCCAGAGCCGCCCTGAGTGTATCGTTCGTGCATGGTTTATCCAGAGCGTCACCCCTCGCTTCAAAGAAGCCCTGCGCTGGATGGCGGCAAACCGTAAAGCCTACCATGTGGTTGATGATGCCGAGTTGACGAAAGCGTCAGGCACCGAACACCACGGTGGTGTCTGCTTCCTGATCAAAAAACGTAACGGCACAACGGTGCAACAGTGGGTCAGCCAGGCCGGTGCCGATGACTGCGTGCTGGCGCTGGAAGATGTGGGTAACCCGCATAACCTGGGTGCGATGATGCGCAGCTGCGCGCACTTCGGCGTTAAAGGGGTACTGCTGCAGGATGCTGCGCTGCTGGAATCCGGTGCTGCGATCCGTACTGCGGAAGGCGGTGCCGAGCACGTTCAGCCGATCACCGGCGACAGCGTTCTGGATGCCATCGAGCAGTTCCGTAAAGCGGGCTATTCCATTGTGACGACCTCCAGCCATGCCGGTACGCCGCTGTTTAAAGCGACGCTGCCGCGCAAGATGGTGCTGGTGTTAGGTCAGGAACGTGATGGTCTGTCAGACGCGGCACTCTCGAGTGCGGATCTGAGCGTCTCTATTGACGGGACGGGCAATGTGGAAAGTCTGAACGTTTCCGTCGCGACCGGCGTACTGCTGGCGGAGTGGTGGCGTCAGAACAAAGCATAAGCTTTTTATGTGCCGGGCCAGCCCGGCACATTCATTTCCTACTCGCTTTCTGCCGGTAACACGGGCATCCAGTCAATCGGCGTTTCGCCACGTTTTTCCAGCCACTCATTCGCCAGAACAAAATGATTACAGCCAAAGAAACCACGATGGGCTGACAGCGGAGACGGGTGTGGCGCTTTCAACACGTGATGACGCTGACGGTCGATAATCGCCCCTTTCTTCTGCGCATGCGATCCCCAGAGTAAAAACACTACCCCCTCACGATGTTCATTGATAAGGCTGATGACTTTATCCGTAAAGGTTTCCCACCCAAGGCTGGTGTGAGAGTGCGCCTGACCTGCTCGTACGGTTAAGACAGTATTCAGTAACAGCACGCCCTGGCGCGCCCAGCTTTCCAGATAACCATGATTGGGCCGGGTAAAACCGGGGATCGTTCCTTCAAGCTCTTTATACATGTTCAGCAGAGAAGGGGGGATAGCCACGCCCGGGCGCACGGAGAAGGCCAGCCCATGAGCCTGACCAGGGCCGTGGTAAGGATCCTGACCCAGGATCACCACTTTGACATCGCTCAGTTCGGTATAGCGAAACGCGTTAAACACGTCTTTCTGGGGCGGATAAATCGTCTGGCCAGACTGCCGCTCTGCCGCAACGGTACTGAGAGTGTTGATAAAATAGGGCTGCTGTTTCTCTTCTGCCAGCACATCGTGCCATGTCAGCGGTGTCGTCATCTCGCTCTCCTGCGAATCTCATTCTGCGCCTAGCTTAACCGCTAAATCCTGCGGTGCAAAATTCCATGCGGAAATTAGCCGTAACTCCTTAAATTATGGTTGAAAAATTACAGATTGATTTGAATTGGTAAGGCTGGGAAATTGATCTGAAACAATAAAACCAGACCACACTCTTTGTGTGGTTGGTGATTTTGTTGATTTAAATCAATAAATCACTGGGGTGTGAATGATATATATACACACAAGAAACAATGGTTTTACCAATTGGCCGCGAAAGGCCGACACCAGTTAATGTAGCCTAAGGGAGGCAACACATGATTACAGGTATCCAGATTACTAAAGCTGCAAACGACGATCTGCTCAACTCTTTCTGGCTGCTGGACAGCGAGAAAAACGAAGCACGCTGTGTGGT
Source organism: Enterobacter cloacae complex sp. SHL021 (assembly GCF_049237765.1). Lineage (NCBI taxonomy): Bacteria > Pseudomonadati > Pseudomonadota > Gammaproteobacteria > Enterobacterales > Enterobacteriaceae > Enterobacter > Enterobacter cloacae complex sp. SHL021. The sequence continues at coordinate 9,736 of NZ_JBMKJG010000005.1, forward strand.
AGCAAAAGCGGGTTTTGCGGAAGATGAAATCGTTCCAGTTAATAAGCTGGGCGAAATTGAATACCGCGAAATCCCAATGGAAGTGAAACCAGAAGTGCGTGTTGAAGGTGGTCAGCATCTGAACGTGAACGTACTGCGTCGCGAAACGCTGGAAGATGCGGTTAAGCATCCTGAAAAATACCCACAGCTGACTATTCGTGTGTCTGGCTACGCGGTGCGTTTCAACTCCTTGACCCCGGAACAGCAGCGCGACGTTATCGCGCGTACCTTTACTGAAAGCCTGTAAGGTTTTTAGCCACGGGGGTGGAACAAAAAGCCGGGATATTTCCCGGCTTTTTTTTACTCTTCAGTTTTCGCTTCTGACGCAGTACCGCTTGGCTTACGGCGTTTACCAATATTCTTGGTATCGCGATGACGCTGCTTCACGCGCGGCTTCTCTTTTTCTTTCTCTTTTCTCTCCGCACGTTTCGCCAGTGCTTTTTTAGACGGTTTGCCCGTCATTTTTTCACTCGGTGCACGCGTGGTTGGGCGCAGGCCATCGACAACGCGGGATTTCAGCGGCTCGTCGATATAGCGACCAATTTTCTGCAGCAGCAGATGGTCGTGCGCTTCAACCAGGGAGATCGCTGTACCTTTACGCCCGGCGCGGCCGGTACGGCCGATGCGGTGCAGATAGGTATCACCGCTGCGCGGCATATCGAAGTTGATCACGTGGCTGACGTCCGGAATGTCAATCCCGCGAGCAGCAACATCTGTTGCCACCAGCACGTTAACGCGGCCATCGGTCAGACGCTTAATGCCTTCGGTACGTTTGATCTGTGCCATCTCGCCTTCGAGGTAGCAGTTGTTAATCCCGGCATTACGCAGCATTTCAGCCAGCTCGTGCACACGCTCGCGCTTACGCACAAAGACGATAGTGCGGGTGGCCTCTTCCTGCTTCAGCAGGTGCTTGAGCAATTCAACCTTGTGCTCAAGGTTGTCCGCGCGATAGTACCACTGATGGATCTTCTTGCGTTCACGGGTAGAAGGCGTTGCCGACACTTCCACCGGATCTTCCAGCAGGCGCTCTGCGAAGTCTTTGATCGCGTCCCCTTCGAGGGTGGCAGAGAAGAGCATTGTCTGGTTGCGCCAGCGCGTCTCGCCGGCGATATGTTCGATATCCTGCGCGAAGCCCATGTCCAGCATACGGTCGGCTTCGTCCAGAATCAGGGTTTCTACCGCGCGGCAGTCAAAGTTCTCTTCTTTAATGTATTGCAGCAGACGGCCTGTCGTCGCAACGACGATATCCTGGTTTTCGCTGAACACTTCGGCGTGGTTCATATACGCAACGCCGCCGGTGATTGTGGCGATATCCAGATGGGTATTCGCTGCCAGCTCGCGTGCGTGATCGGCAACCTGCATAGCCAGTTCACGGGTAGGCGTCAGGATCAAAATACGCGGCGGGCCTGATTTTTTACGAGGAAAATCGAGCAGGTGCTGCAACACAGGCAGCAAGTAGGCTGCTGTTTTCCCCGTGCCGGTTGGCGCAGAACCGAGCACATCGCGGCCCTCAAGCGCAGGCGGAATGGCCGCTGCCTGAATGGCGGTCGGGCGTGTAAAGCCTTTGCTCTCAAGTGCATTGAGCAGGCTTTCATCGAGTTCAAGTTCGGAAAAAGTCGTTACAGTCATGTTCTACCTCTGTGTGGGGCGCTGATTATAGACGTTACGGCTGTAATCTTCATCTGTTTGTATGGATATCGCTTTTCGGCCACTTCGCTTTCCCCTATGCTACTCCAGTTTCACTTAGAAGGTTGCTCTGACATGTCTCAACTCAAAGCGCAATTGCGCCGCGATGGTTTTACGTTTAAACAATTTTTTGTTGCTCACGATCGCTGTGCCATGAAAGTCGGTACAGACGGTATTCTACTGGGAGCGTGGGCGCCTGTCGCAGGGGTTAAGCGCATTCTGGATATTGGCACCGGCAGTGGTCTGCTGGCATTAATGCTGGCTCAGCGCACGGATGAGCATGTCACCATTGATGCGGTTGAACTGGATGCACAGGCCGCAGGGCAGGCGAGTGAAAATGCGCTCGAATCCCCCTGGGCAACCCGAATAAAAGTTGAATGCGCGGACGTACTGGCCTGGGCACCAGAGCAAACGGCGCGTTATGATTTGATTGTCAGTAACCCTCCCTACTACGCGCCCGGCGTGGAGTGCGGTACGCCTGAGCGCGAGCAGGCTCGCTATACCGGTTCGCTCGATCATAAAGCCCTGTTAACCAGCGCGGCGAATTTAATTTCCGAAGAAGGGTTCTTCTGCGTGGTTCTTCCCGAAAGCACCGGCAATACCTTTATTGAGATCGCACGGGAGATGGGCTGGAACTTACGGCTGCGTACCGATATCTCGGATACGGAAGGGCGGTTACCACACCGGGTCTTGCTGGCGCTTTCGCCAAAAGAGGGGGAATGTTTTAACGACAGGATGGTTATCCGTGGGCCAGACCAGCGTTACTCCGAAGATTACACTGCGCTGACCCAGGCATTTTATCTGTTTATGTGACGCTGCGGGGAGAGAACCGACGGGCCGGATTCAGGCAGCGTGTCGGGATAGTCCAGGGTGTAGTGTAAACCCCGACTTTCTTTACGCATCATCGCGCAGCGAACAATCAACTCGGCAACCTGCACCAGGTTACGCAGCTCCAGCAGATTGTTGGAAACGCGGAAATTGGCATAATACTCATCAATTTCCTGCTGCAGCATGGTGATACGGCGTAAGGCTCGCTCAAGACGCTTCGTCGTGCGTACAATGCCAACGTAGTCCCACATAAATAGCCGAAGCTCATGCCAGTTATGCTGGATCACAACCAGCTCATCCGGGTTTTCCACGCGGCTCTCATCCCAGGCCGGTAAGTGCTCAGCGTGGCGGGCATACGGCATGCGTTTGGTTATATCCACCGCTGCGGACCAGCCGTAAACCAGACACTCCAGCAACGAGTTGGATGCCATGCGGTTCGCGCCATGTAGCCCGGTATAGCTCACCTCGCCGATGGCATACAGACCATCCACATCCGTACGGCCATGATCGTCAACCATGACGCCACCACAGGTATAGTGAGCTGCTGGCACAATCGGTACCGGGTCACGCGTCAGATCAATCCCAAGGCTGAGCAGCTTTTCATAAATCATCGGGAAATGCTGACGGACAAACTCAGCCGGTTTGTGGCTGATATCCAGATACATGCAATCCACGCCAAGACGTTTCATCTCGTGATCGATAGCGCGGGCGACGATATCACGCGGCGCGAGCTCGCCTCGCGGGTCAAAGTCCGGCATAAAACGTGAGCCGTCCGGGCGCTTCAGATACGCGCCTTCACCGCGCAGGGCTTCCGTCAGCAGGAAATTGCGCGCCTGCGGATGAAACAGTGCGGTTGGATGAAACTGGTTGAACTCAAGATTGGCAACACGACACCCGGCGCGCCAGGCCATGGCGATACCATCACCAGAGGCAATGTCCGGGTTGGTGGTGTATTGATATACTTTGGAGGCGCCACCTGTTGCCAGCACCACGGCTTTCGCCTGACAGGTTTCGACCTTTTCTTTATTACGATTCCAGACCCAGGCTCCCACCACCCGGCGCGTGCCCGGCAGGCCAATCTTGTCAGAAATAATCAGGTCAACGGCATTACTGCGCTCAAGCACCCGAATATTAGGATGGCTGAGCGCCTTGCTGACCAGGGTGGTTTCCACCGCTTTACCGGTGGCATCTGCAGCGTGCAGGATCCGGCGGTGGCTGTGTCCGCCTTCGCGGGTAAGGTGGTAACTCTCTTCGCCGTTTGGCTGAACCTGAGTATCAAACAGTACACCCTGGTCAATAAGCCACTGGACGCAGTGACGCGCATTGCTGGCGACAAATTCCGCAGCATGTTCATCGACGATCCCGGCTCCGGCAATCAACGTATCTTCGACGTGTGACGCAATGCTGTCTGTTTCATCAAACACGGCGGCAATTCCGCCCTGGGCATAAAATGTGGAGCCTTCGCTCATCGGTCCTTTACTCAGAACAATTACGCTCTGATGCTCAGCCAGACGCAGCGCCAGCGAGAGTCCTGCCGCGCCGCTACCGATGATCAGTACATCACAATGTAGTTCAGGTGTTGTGTTCATGATTTTTGTTTAATTTACTAAACAGTGTTTGGGCAGAATAGCACCTCAGTGCGAGATATCGCACGTTTTTTTTATTCTCAGTTGCAATGACTAAACGCGCATGCGCGGATTTCCGGCATGTAAAAGAAGGAAAATATTTTGCGAAGCAGGTCGTTAGCTTCAGATTTTGTGGTGAAATAAAGCCTGGGTTGCGTTACTCTTCTGACCGGATAAGAGATGTTTGAAGTCAGAAAGTGGGTATGTATCGTGAACAGACTTATAATGAGAGAAAATAAACAGTCTGTGACGCGATGAACAAAAACAAAGGCGTTACGGAACTTATTGAAGAATAGACACTCCAACTCGGTGCTTGCTCAAAAGTGCGGGATTTGTAGAGTGGCGTTTCGATAACGCGTGGAATTTTGGTTTGGGGAGACATTACCTCGGATGAGCGAGCAGTTAACGGACCAGGTCCTGGTTGAACGGGTCCAGAAGGGAGATCAGAAAGCCTTTAACCTACTGGTGGTGCGCTACCAGCATAAGGTGGCGAGTCTGGTTTCCCGCTATGTACCGTCAGGTGATGTGCCTGATGTTGTACAAGAGTCTTTTATTAAGGCCTATCGCGCGCTGGACTCGTTCCGGGGAGATAGTGCTTTTTATACCTGGCTGTACCGTATTGCGGTCAATACGGCAAAGAATTATCTGGTCGCTCAGGGCCGTCGTCCGCCTTCAAGTGATGTGGACGCAATCGACGCCGAAAACTTCGAAAGTGGCGGTGCGCTGAAAGAAATTTCGAACCCTGAGAACTTAATGTTGTCAGAAGAACTGAGACAAATTGTTTTTCGCACGATCGAGTCGCTCCCGGAAGATTTACGCATGGCAATTACGTTACGGGAGCTTGATGGTCTGAGCTATGAAGAGATAGCCGCTATCATGGATTGTCCGGTCGGCACGGTACGTTCACGAATTTTCCGTGCGCGAGAAGCTATTGATAATAAAGTTCAACCGCTTATCAGGCGTTGACGATAGCGGGATACTGGAAAAGGTATTAGGCATGCAGAAAGAAAAACTTTCCGCTTTAATGGATGGTGAAACGCTGGATAGTGAGCTGCTCAATGAGTTGTCTCATTCTCCCGAAATGCAAGAGACCTGGGAGAGTTACCATCTCATCCGTGACACCCTTCGTGGTGACACCAGCGAGGTTATCCATTTCGATATCTCAGCCCGCGTGATGGCGGCTATTGAGAATGAGCCTGTTCATCAGACCACTCCGCTGATTCCTGAAGCTCAACCTGCACCACACCAGTGGCAGAAAATGCCGTTCTGGCAGAAGGTGCGTCCGTGGGCCAGTCAACTTACCCAAATGGGTGTGGCGGCATGCGTATCGCTTGCAGTTATCGTTGGCGTCCAGCACTATAATACTCAGTCTGAAACTAATCAGCAGCCAGAAGCGCCAGTGTTCAATACACTGCCGATGATGGGCAAAGCCAGCCCGGTAAGTTTGGGTGTACCGGCTGATGCCTCCGCCAGTGGCGGTCAGCAACAGCAGGTTCAGGAGCAGCGCCGTCGCATTAATGCGATGTTGCAGGATTATGAGTTGCAGCGTCGTCTGCACTCAGAACAGCTTCAGTTTGAGCAGGCACAAACCCAGCAGGCTGCTGTGCAGGTGCCAGGAAACCAAACTTTAGGAACGCAATCGCAGTAATGAAGCAACTTTGGTTCGCCATGTCTCTGATGGCGGGTAGCCTGTTCTTCTCTGCCAACGCCTCGGCTGATGTTTCATCCGGGGCGTTGTTGCAGCAAATGAATCTGGCCAGCCAGTCACTCAATTACGAGTTGGCATTTATCAGCATCAATAAGCAGGGCGTCGAGTCGTTACGCTATCGCCATGCCCGTCTTGATAATCAGCCGCTCGCGCAACTTTTACAGATGGATGGCCCGCGTCGGGAAGTGGTTCAGCGTGGTAACGAAATCAGCTATTTCGAGCCAGGCCTGGAGCCTTTCACCCTCAATGGCGACTATATCGTTGATTCTCTGCCATCGCTCATCTACACCGACTTCAAGCGCCTTGCCCCTTACTACGATTTTATTTCGGTAGGGCGTACGCGCATCGCTGACAGATTGTGTGAAGTGATCCGCGTTGTCGCCCGCGACGGGACGCGTTACAGCTACATTGTCTGGATTGATGCCGAAACCAAGCTTCCAATGCGTGTAGACCTGCTTGATCGCGATGGCGAAACGCTGGAACAGTTCCGCGTTATCTCCTTTAGCGTCAATAATCAGGTGGGTAATAGCATGCAGAATCTGGCGAAAGCCAGCCTGCCGCCGCTGCTTTCCGTTCCGGCGGGAGATTCCGTGAATTTCAACTGGGTTCCTTCCTGGATCCCGCAAGGCTTTACGGAAGTATCAAGCAGCCGCCGACAACTGCCTACCATTGAAACGCCGGTTGAATCGCGCCTCTACTCCGATGGCTTGTTCAGCTTCTCGGTGAACATCAATCGCGCGACGGCAAACAGTGCCGAACAAATGCTGCGTACCGGACGTCGAACAGTCAGTACCACGGTACGCGACAACGCGGAGATCACCATCGTCGGCGAATTACCCCCGCAAACGGCGAAGCGTATTTCTGACAGCATCAAATTCAGGGCTGCACAATGATTAAAGAGTGGGCTACGGTTGTATCATGGCAGGACGGTGTTGCGCTGGTAAGCTGTGATGTAAAGGCCTCCTGTAACAGTTGTGCATCCCGGGCGGGTTGCGGCAGCCGCGTGCTAAATAAGCTCGGGCCGCAAACCTCGCACACGCTTTCCGTGCCAAGTGAGCAACCGCTGGTGGCAGGACAGAAGGTGGAACTGGGTATTGCCGAAGGCAGCCTGTTGGGTTCCGCAATGCTGGTTTATCTCTCCCCGCTGGTGGGGCTCTTTGTGATGGGCGGCGTGTTTCAGATGCTGTTTGGTACCGATGCGGCGGCTATGTGCGGCGCTGCATTGGGAGGTGTGGGTGGTTTCTGGCTTGCCAAAGGTTTCTCCCCAAGGCTCGCAGCCCGCGAAGCGTGGCAGCCTGTTATTCTCAGCGTAGGGCTGGCACCAGACCAACTTCGTGTTGAGACGCTCTCCTCTGAGGCCCGGTGATCCATCGGGCTTTATCATCATTCACATCTTAAAAAAGAAAACGCCATTTCTTCACGCTATACCTGGCGCTAAGTGCATTTCCAGGTAACGGAGATGTAGTGTAGAATGCTGCGTTTTCGCACTGAAAAACGTCAGGCTAAGAACAGCGGCCTCCAGGAATTCGTAAGGCATAATTATTTAACTATATGAAGAACATACGTAACTTTTCGATCATTGCTCACATTGACCACGGTAAGTCGACGCTGTCTGACCGTATTATCCAGATTTGCGGTGGCCTGTCTGATCGTGAAATGGAAGCCCAGGTTCTGGACTCCATGGACCTGGAACGCGAACGTGGTATCACCATTAAAGCGCAGAGCGTCACGCTCGATTACAAGGCGGCTGATGGTGAAACCTACCAACTGAACTTTATCGACACCCCAGGCCACGTTGACTTCTCCTATGAAGTTTCTCGCTCGCTGGCAGCCTGTGAAGGCGCGCTGCTGGTGGTGGATGCGGGGCAGGGCGTAGAAGCCCAGACCCTGGCAAACTGCTACACGGCGATGGAAATGGATCTCGAGGTGGTGCCGGTTCTGAACAAGATCGACCTGCCAGCCGCTGACCCTGAGCGCGTGGCGGAAGAGATTGAAGATATCGTCGGAATTGACGCGACCGATGCCGTGCGTTGCTCGGCCAAAACCGGCGTGGGCGTTACCGATGTGCTGGAACGTCTGGTGCGTGATATTCCGCCACCAGAAGGTGACCCGGATGCCCCACTGCAGGCGCTGATTATCGACTCCTGGTTCGATAACTATCTGGGCGTTGTCTCGCTGGTGCGTATTAAAAACGGCACCATGCGTAAAGGCGACAAAATTAAGGTGATGAGTACCGGCCAGGTCTATAACGCAGACCGTCTCGGGATCTTCACACCAAAACAGGTTGACCGTACCGAGCTGAAATGCGGCGAGGTGGGTTGGCTGGTTTGTGCCATTAAAGACATTCTCGGTGCGCCAGTGGGCGATACCCTGACCGGCGCGCGTAACCCGGCAGAAAAAGCGCTGCCAGGCTTTAAAAAGGTGAAACCACAGGTTTATGCCGGCCTGTTCCCGGTCAGCTCTGACGACTACGAGAACTTCCGTGATGCGCTCGGCAAGCTGAGCCTTAACGACGCCTCGCTGTTCTACGAGCCAGAAAGCTCCACGGCGCTCGGCTTCGGCTTCCGCTGCGGCTTCCTTGGTCTGCTGCACATGGAGATCATTCAGGAACGTCTGGAGCGTGAATACGATCTGGATCTGATCACCACCGCGCCGACCGTAGTGTACGAAGTGCAGACCACCAACAAAGAGATCGTCTACGTCGACAGCCCTTCCAAGCTGCCGCCGCTGAACAACATCGATGAGTTGCGTGAGCCAATCGCAGAGTGTCATATGCTGCTGCCGCAGGAATATCTGGGTAACGTTATCACGCTGTGCGTGGAGAAACGTGGCGTTCAGACCAACATGGTTTACCACGGTAACCAGGTCGCGCTGACCTACGAAATCCCAATGGCGGAAGTGGTTCTCGACTTCTTCGACCGTCTGAAGTCTACGTCTCGTGGCTATGCGTCACTGGATTACAACTTCAAACGCTTCCAGGCTTCGAACATGGTACGTGTGGACGTGCTGATCAACGGCGAACGTGTTGATGCGCTGGCCCTGATCACCCACAACGACAATGCCCCGTACCGTGGCCGTGAGCTGGTTGAGAAGATGAAAGATCTGATCCCGCGTCAGCAGTTTGATATCGCGATTCAGGCGGCCATCGGCAACCACATTATCGCCCGCTCTACCGTGAAACAGCTGCGTAAAAACGTTCTGGCGAAATGCTATGGCGGTGACGTTAGCCGTAAGAAAAAGCTGCTCCAGAAGCAGAAAGAAGGTAAGAAGCGTATGAAGCAGGTCGGTAACGTCGAACTGCCGCAGGAAGCATTCCTTGCCATTCTGCATGTTGGTAAAGACGGCAAATAACCCTAAGGAGTTGGCATGGCGAACATGTTTGCCCTGATCCTGGTCATCGCTACCCTGGTGACAGGTCTGTTGTGGTGTCTGGATAAGTTTATTTTCGCCCCAAAACGCCGTGAACGTCAGGCTGCCGCGCAGGCAGCCACAGGTGATGGGCTTGATGCGAAAACCCTGAAGAAAGTTGGCCCGAAACCGGGCTGGCTGGAGACCGGGGCATCGGTATTCCCGGTGCTGGCGATTGTGCTGGTGGTGCGTTCGTTTATTTACGAGCCGTTCCAGATCCCGTCAGGCTCCATGATGCCAACGCTGCTGATTGGTGATTTTATTCTGGTCGAGAAGTTTGCCTATGGCATTAAAGATCCGATCTACCAGAAAACGCTGATCGAAACGGGCCATCCGAAACGTGGCGACATTGTGGTGTTTAAATACCCGGACGATCCACGCCTTGACTACATCAAGCGCGCGGTGGGTCTGCCGGGTGATAAAGTCACCTACGATCCGGTTGCCAAAGAAGTGACCGTTCAGCCTGGCTGCAGCTCCGGTACCGCCTGTGAAAACGCGCTGCCAATCACCTACTCAAACGTTGAGCCAAGTGATTTTGTGCAGACCTTTGCCCGTCGTAACGGCGGCGAAGCGACCAACGGTTTCTTCCAGGTGCCGAAAGATGAAACCAAAGAGAACGGTATTCGTCTGGTCGAACGTAAAGAGACGCTGGGTGATGTGACGCACCGGATCCTGACCGTGCCAATTGCGCAGGATCAGGTCGGGATGTATTACAAACAGCCAGGTCAGCAGCTGGCCACCTGGATCGTACCGCCGGGACAGTACTTCATGATGGGCGATAACCGCGATAACTCCGCGGACAGCCGTTACTGGGGCTTTGTGCCGGAAGCGAATCTGGTGGGTAAAGCAACCGCAATCTGGATGAGTTTCGAGAAACAGGAAGGCGAATGGCCGACCGGGGTACGCCTGAATCGTATTGGCGGGATCCATTAATTCTCAATAATTGAACACGTAGTCGCTTTAATTAGCGGCTACGTGAATTATTTCAGCGATAAATCTCTTCGAACTAACGACATCCCCTGTCGTTGTGTATAGAATATTCCCCCGAAGTTTAAGGTTGGCCCTGCAAGGGTGCCACGGCACACGAAACCGCGTTGGTTTTCTCAGGTCGGTTTCGTGTGCTGCATTTTTGACGCATTCATTTATTGGTATCGCATGAACCCCATCGTAATTAATCGGCTTCAACGGAAGCTGGGCTACACTTTTCATCATCAGGAGCTGTTGCAACAGGCATTAACCCATCGCAGTGCCAGCAGCAAACACAATGAGCGCCTCGAATTTTTAGGTGACTCTATTTTGAGTTTCGTGATTGCTAATGCGCTTTATCATCGTTTCCCGCGTGTGGATGAAGGTGATATGAGCCGCATGCGCGCCACGCTGGTAAGGGGGAACACCCTTGCGGAAATCGCACGCGAATTTGAACTGGGCGAATGTCTGCGTCTTGGGCCGGGTGAACTGAAAAGCGGCGGCTTCCGTCGTGAATCTATTCTTGCCGATACGGTTGAGGCATTAATCGGTGGCGTGTTCCTGGACAGCGATATCCAGACCGTAGAAAAACTGATCCTGAACTGGTATCAGACCCGTCTGGATGAAATCAGTCCGGGCGATAAACAAAAAGATCCGAAAACGCGTTTGCAGGAATATTTGCAGGGTCGTCACCTCCCGCTGCCATCTTATCTGGTGGTGCAGGTGCGTGGTGAAGCGCACGATCAGGAGTTTACCATCCATTGCCAGGTCAGTGGCCTGAGTGAACCGGTGGTGGGCACTGGTTCAAGCCGTCGTAAGGCTGAACAGGCTGCCGCCGAACAGGCGTTAAAAATGCTGGAGCTGGAATGAGCGAAGAAAAAACCTATTGCGGATTTATTGCCATCGTCGGACGTCCGAACGTGGGTAAATCCACCCTGCTGAATAATCTGCTTGGGCAGAAGATTTCGATCACCTCGCGTAAGGCACAGACCACGCGTCATCGCATTGTCGGTATCCATACTGAAGGCGCGTATCAGGCGATCTACGTCGATACCCCAGGCCTGCACATGGAAGAGAAGCGTGCCATTAACCGCCTGATGAACAAAGCGGCGAGCAGCTCGATTGGTGACGTGGAGCTGGTTATTTTCGTTGTGGAAGGCACCCGCTGGACGCCGGACGACGAAATGGTCCTGAACAAGCTGCGTGACGGTAAAACGCCGGTGATCCTCGCGGTCAACAAAGTGGATAACGTACAGGAAAAAGCCGATCTGCTGCCGCACCTGCAGTGGCTGGGTAGCCAGATGAACTTCCTCGACATCGTTCCGCTGTCTGCAGAGACCGGTCTGAACGTGGATACCATCGCCGGTATCGTGCGTAAGCATCTGCCGGAAGCGACTCACCACTTCCCGGAAGATTACATCACCGATCGTTCTCAGCGCTTTATGGCTTCTGAAATCATCCGCGAAAAGCTGATGCGTTTCCTTGGCGCAGAACTGCCGTACTCCGTGACGGTCGAGATCGAGCGTTTCCAGAGTAACGAGCGTGGCGGTTACGACATCAATGGCCTGATCCTCGTTGAGCGTGAAGGGCAGAAGAAGATGGTCATTGGCAACAAAGGCGCCAAGATCAAAACCATCGGTATCGAAGCCCGTAAAGACATGCAGGAGATGTTTGAAGCACCGGTTCACCTGGAGCTGTGGGTGAAAGTGAAATCTGGCTGGGCCGATGATGAGCGTGCTCTGCGCAGCCTCGGTTACGGCGAAGATCAGTAAACCAAGACGACGCACGAATGGAAGGCTGGCAGCGCGCTTTTGTTCTGCATAGTCGTCCCTGGAGCGAAACCAGCCTGATGCTGGACGTCTTCACGGAAGAGTCGGGTCGCGTGCGCCTTGTTGCAAAAGGCGCACGTTCCAAACGTTCCAACCTCAAAGGCGCCTTACAGCCCTTTACGCCGCTGCTGGTCCGCTTTGGCGGGCGAGGGGAAGTCAAAACCCTGCGCAGCGCTGAAGCCGTCTCTCTGGCGCTTCCCCTTTCTGGCATCACGCTTTACAGCGGTCTGTACGTCAATGAACTCATTTCACGCGTTCTTGAACATGAGACTCGCTTCTCTGAACTTTTCTTTGATTATCTGCATTGTATCCAGGCCCTTGCTGGCGCAACCGGTTCGCCTGAACCCGCCCTGCGCCGTTTCGAGCTGGCGCTGCTGGGTCACCTGGGATATGGCGTCGATTTTCTGCATTGTGCGGGGAGTGGAGACGAGGTCGAAGACGGGATGACCTACCGGTATCGGGAAGAAAAAGGGTTTATCGCCAGCGTCGTGATTGATAACAACACCTTTACCGGACGCCAGCTCCGGGCGCTGTATGAGCGCGAATTTCCGGACCAGGATACCCTTCGTGCAGCAAAACGCTTTACCCGGATTGCGCTCAAGCCGTATCTTGGGGGCAAACCCCTGAAGAGCCGCGAATTGTTCAGGCAGTTTATGCCGAAACGTTAACGTTTTATCCCTCACCCCAGCCCTCTTCCGGAGGGAGAGAGGGAAGGAAAATGAATCAAAATACCGAGGATTGTCATGGCTGAATTACTGTTAGGCGTCAACATCGATCACATCGCCACGCTGCGTAATGCTCGCGGTACGGCTTATCCCGATCCGGTTCAGGCGGCGTTTATCGCTGATCAGGCTGGCGCCGATGGCATTACCGTTCATCTGCGCGAAGATCGCCGCCACATCACTGACCGTGACGTGCGTATTCTGCGTCAGACGCTGGATACCCGGATGAACCTGGAGATGGCGGTCACGGAAGAGATGCTGACGATTGCCTGTGACACCAAACCGCATTTCTGCTGCCTGGTACCGGAAAAGCGTCAGGAAGTGACCACCGAAGGCGGTCTGGACGTGGCGGGGCAGCGTGACAAAATGCGCGATGCCTGCAAACGCCTGGCGGACGCGGGTATCCTGGTTTCTCTGTTCATTGACGCTGATGCGGAGCAGATCAAAGCGGCGGCTGACGTGGGCGCGCCGTATATTGAAATTCACACCGGCTGCTACGCCGATGCCAAAAACGATGCCGAGCAGGCTAAAGAGCTGGAGCGTATCGCGAAAGCGGCTACTTACGCCGCGAGCCTGGGTCTGAAGGTTAACGCAGGGCATGGGCTGACCTACCACAACGTTAAAGCTATCGCCGCCCTGCCGGAAATGCATGAGCTGAACATCGGCCACGCCATTATTGGCCGTGCGGTGATGAGTGGCCTGAAAGAGGCGGTTTCAGAAATGAAACGCCTGATGCTGGAAGCGCGTCAGTAATGGCTATTCTGGGCTTAGGTACCGACATCGTCGAGATAGCCCGCATTGAAGCGGTGATTGCCCGTAGTGGCGATCGTCTGGCAAGGCGCGTGCTGAGCGATAACGAATGGGCCATCTGGGAAGCGCATCAGCAGCCGGTACGTTTCCTGGCCAAGCGCTTTGCCGTTAAAGAGGCAGCGGCCAAAGCCTTTGGCACCGGTATTCGTAACGGTCTGGCGTTTAACCAGTTTGAAGTGTTTAACGATGAGCTGGGTAAGCCGCGCCTGCGTTTATGGGGCGAGGCGTTGAAGCTGGCAGAGAAACTCGGCGTGGCGCACATGCACGTGACAATCGCGGATGAACGGCACTATGCCAGCGCAACGGTGATTATCGAGAGTTAAAGTTTGTCCGCGTGATGCATCAGGACAAACTTATCCCACAGCTGCTCTTCGCTTTCGACGTGTGCCGGATCCTTCAGGATGGTATTGGGGATCGGGCACACCTTCTGGCAGGTCGGCGTCTCATAGTGGCCAATGCACTCGGTGCAACGGTCAGTGTTAATCTCATAAATGCTGTCGCCCATCGAAATGGCCTGGTTAGGGCATTCCGGTTCGCACATATCGCAGTTGATGCATTTTTTGGTGATTAACAGCGCCATCAGGAAATTCTCAGAAACAACACAAACAGGGCGGGCATTATACGCTCATTCGTTGTTCAAACCAGTTTTTTTACCAGCTCTTCGCTGTGACGAATTCGCTCAGGCGCATGCTCCAGATCCTGCTGCACCAGCGCCATAAACAGCAGATCCGTCAGCATCATTTGCGCGCTGGTGGACGAAATAGCCGCGCTGCGCGTGGCCTGCTCCTCGGCAATGGTATACAAACAGCGCGTTGCCCGCTGTTGCAGTGCATTGGGCGTAAAACCGGTAATAGCCAGAATTTTACCACCCACACGCAGGGCCTCGTCGGTGGCCATGTTGATTTCACGGCGTTCCCCGGTATAGGAGATCGCCAGCAGCAGATCGTCAGGATCCATGGCCTGCACTGTCGCCAGCAGGGCATGCATATCCTGTTCGACGATGGCGTTATACCCGATTTTCGTCAGCTTCCAGCCAAAATTACGCGCCACCAGCCCGGACGCGCCGATACCGGTCAAAATGATCCGTCGTGCCGCACGCAGCATTGCCACGCTTTCCAGTAATTTTTCTTCAGTGTTTACATCAAGAGTGGCGTGCATGGCCGCGACGTTCTCTTTGATTAACTTCTCGCCCACCAGACGCATGGGATCATCGCCACGGATCTGATTATGCACCGGCATGGATTGCGGATTGGGGTTACTCACCAGGGCTTCGCTGATTGCCAGTTTCAGGGCCGGGAAGCCCTTAAAGCCAATCTTCTGGGCAAACTTCACCACGCTGGACTGGCTCACACCCGCTTCACTTGCCAGCTGCTGAGAGCTGAGATGGCGGGCATGGTCGGGCTGAGAAAGCAAAAAATCCGCCAGCTTTTTGTCGCTTTGAGCAAAGCCTGCATAACGCTGGCGAATGCGAATTAAACAGTTCATACGTTCTCCTGGCGAAAATGTGATTGTCTGCGCAAATACGAATTTTGCTCGCCTGAATGAATTTTATATTCCATTATAGTGCGATTATTATGAATTAAAAATTCCAGAGGTAAAAAAGATGAATCTTGGCTCACTTGTATCAGAAACGCGTAACCCGCAAACCATGGATCTGGATGCTCTTTCCACCCTTGAGCTGGTTAACCGTTTTAATCAACAGGATACGCTGGTCGCACTGGCAGTGAAAGAGACATTACCAGAGGTGGCGAAGGCCGTCGATGCTGCGGCACAGGCGCTCATGGCGGGGGGCCGCATTATTTATATGGGTGCCGGAACCAGCGGACGACTCGGCGTGCTGGATGCCTCTGAATGTCCGCCTACGTTCGGCGTTCCGCACGGGCTGGTGGTCGGTCTCATTGCCGGTGGGCCTGGCGCACTGCTGAAGGCGGTAGAAGGGGCGGAAGACAACAAACAGCTCGGTGAAGATGACCTGAAAGGGCTTAACCTCAACGCAAACGATCTGGTGGTCGGGCTGGCCGCTTCCGGGCGCACACCTTACGTCATTGGTGGCCTGGAATATGCCAATCAGACGGGCTGCACTACCGTGGCTATCTCCTGTAATCCAGGCTCGCCCATTGCGCAGGTGGCCCACATCGCTATTTCGCCGGTCGTCGGGCCCGAAGCGCTCACCGGCTCCACGCGCCTTAAATCCGGGACCGCGCAAAAACTGGTGCTCAATATGATCTCCACCGGCGCGATGGTGAAGTTCGGCAAGGTGTATCAGAACCTGATGGTGGATATGCAGGCCACCAACGTCAAGCTGGTGGACCGGGCCTGTCGCATGGTGATGGAAGCGACCGGTGCGAGCCGCGAAGAGGCGGAAGCCGTACTCCAACAAACCGATCACGATGTTAAACCGGCCATTCTGATGATCCTGAGCGGGCTGGATGCCGCCGCCGCGCGAGCCAGGCTTGCCGAGCATAATGGATTCTTACGGGCGGCATTAGAAAACTAACACAGAGGCGTGTATGGAAAAAACAGCAGCGCTCGCCAGCCATATTTTGCAGGGGATCGGCGGAGAGAAGAACATTCAGCGTCTGGAAAACTGCATGACGCGTGTGCGCGTCGAGGTGCATGACGACGACCAGCTTGATATCGCGCACCTTAAGCAGCTTCCTGGCGTCAGCGGGTACGTAAAGCAGGGGCAGCAGCATCAGCTGATCGTCGGGCCGGGAAAAGCGGCGCAGGTCGTTGATGCCATGCGCGCATTGATGGGCGGAGGGGCGGCCGCGCCGGTTGACGATGCCGAGCGCACCAAAGCGCAGGCGAAGGCCAAATACAAAGCCCCCATGAGCGATGCGCTGCGACAGCTGGCAAACGTCTTTATTCCACTTATTCCGGCGTTTATTGCCTCCGGGTTGATCACCGGGATCATCAATATCCTCAAGCGGCCGGATATTGTCGGCGATTTTGCCACGCACTATCCGAACCTGCTCGGCATTCTGGGGATCTTTGGTAGCGCTGTCTTCGCCATCATGAACATTCTGGTTGGGGTTAACACCGCCAAAGTGTTTGGCGGCTCAATGGCGATGGGCGGGGTGATGGCCGGTATTCTCTCCAGCCCGCAGCTTGCGCAGATAACCCTGTTTGGCGAGGCTCTCCAGCCCGGGCGCGGCGGGGTGATTGCGGTGCTGCTGGTGGTCATCCTGATGTGCTGGATTGAGAAAAAGCTGCGCGCCGCTCTGCCCGGTTCCATTGAGCTGATCCTCAATCCGCTGCTGACCACGCTTATCACCGGCTGTGTGGCGATTGTGGCCCTGCAGCCGCTGGGCGGCTGGATTTCTGAGGTGATTGCCCACGGCGCTTCTCTGGCTATCGATCGCGGCGGGTTATTAGTGGGCGCTGTGCTGTCAGGGACCTTCCTGCCGCTGGTGCTGACCGGCCTGCATCAGGGGCTGGTGCCGATCCACGTGGAGCTGGTGCAGGCTCATGGTTATAACGCGCTGCTGCCCATTCTGTCGATGGCGGGGGTAGGTCAGGTTGGTGCGGCGATTGCCGTGCTGATGAAAACCCGTAACGCGCGCCTGAAAAAAGTGATTAAAGGGGCGCTACCGGTCGGATTGCTGGGCATTGGCGAGCCGCTGATTTTCGGTGTCACGCTGCCGCTCGGTAAGCCTTTCCTCGCGGCCTGTCTGGGCGGGGCGGTGGGCGGGGCGCTTATCAGCTACTGGAAAGTTGCCACTGTTATCACCTTTGGACTCTCCGGTTTACCGCTGGCGCTCACCATCGTGACCGGAAAAGTCATGCTCTATCTGTTAGGCTATCTGGTAGCGGTGATCGCCGGGTTCCTGTTTACCTGGCTGGCAGGATTCAACGACCCAGAGGAGTAAGGTTTGGCTAATCACGAGCGTCGTGTTGTCTTTTTCGACCTGGATGGAACGCTGCATCAGCAGGATATGTTCGGTACGTTTATGCGCTACCTGCTGCGGCGTCAGCCCCTGAACGCACTGCTCGTCTTACCTTTGTTACCCGTGATTGGCCTTGCGCTGCTGGTGAAAGGCCGGGCAGCGCGCTGGCCAATGAGCCTGCTGCTCTGGGGCTGTACCTTTGGCCACAGTGAAGCCCGGCTCAAACAGCTTGAGCAAGACTTTGCGCATTGGTTTCGCGATCATGTGACGGCGTTTCCGGTTGTGCAGGCACGGCTGACCAGCTACCTCGATGCGAACGACGCCGATATCTGGTTGATTACTGGCTCGCCGCAGTCGCTGGTAGAGCAGGTCTATTTTGATACGCCGTGGTTGCCGAGAGTGAACCTGATCGCCACGCAGATCTCTCGTGGTTACGGCGGGCGGGTATTGAGCATGCGCTGTCTGGGGCATGAAAAGGTGGCCCAGCTGGAGATGCGCATTGGCACGCCGCTGCGCCTGTACAGCGGTTACAGTGACAGTAAGCAGGACAACCCGCTGCTCTATTTTTGCCAGCACCGCTGGCGCGTCACGCCTGCGGGTGAACTTCAGCAACTCGAATAGTTTTATCCATAGCGGGTGTGTATAATGCCGCCCGCTTTTCGACTGGAGTATCAACCATTGTCCAACCCTGAATTCTCACACGAATACTGGATGCGCCATGCGCTCACCCTTGCCCGGCGCGCCTGGGACGAGGGAGAAGTGCCCGTGGGTGCGGTGCTTGTCCATAACAACCAGGTGATTGGAGAAGGGTGGAACCGCCCGATTGGTCGCCACGATCCTACCGCTCACGCAGAAATCATGGCGCTTCGTCAGGGTGGGCTGGTACTGCAAAACTACCGTCTGCTCGACACCACGCTGTACGTCACGCTTGAGCCATGCGTCATGTGTTCCGGCGCGATGGTGCACAGCCGTATCGGTACGCTGGTCTTTGGCGCGCGGGATGAAAAAACCGGTGCTGCGGGCTCGCTGATGGACGTGCTTGGACACCCGGGAATGAACCATCAGGTGAAGACTATCGGTGGGGTGCTTGCACCAGAGTGTTCGGGGCTATTAAGTGATTTCTTTCGAATGCGCCGTCAGCAGAAAAAGCAACAAAAGGCAGAATTGAAGTCGTCGGGCGATTAATTTCGTCCGGTGCCACAACCGGATAGCTTTGCGCCAGCTGTTTCGCCTCTGTCGCCTCTTTTTCCTTCTCCAGCAGATACCCCACCAGGCTAATCTGATATTTACGAATATTTTCCACGTAGGCATAAGCCTCATGCCCGCGCGCATAGCCGTAGGTGAGCTTGTTGTACCACGGCTTCTGGCTCAGGAGCGGCAGACGCTGTTTTACGTCAGACCAGCTGTCGGGGTTGCCTTTTGTTTTTGCCGTCAGGGCCCGGGCGTCGAGCATGTGGGCATAGCCCATGTTGTAGGCGGCCAGCGCGAACCAGATACGCTCCTCTTCCGGCACCGTCTCGGGGACTTTGGCCATCATATCCTGCAGGTAGCGCGCGCCGCCGCTGATGCTCTGTTCCGCATCGGTACGGTCGGTCAGCCCGAGGCTCTGTGCGGTATTTTTCGTCAGCATCATCAGGCCGCGCACGCCGGTGGGGGAGGTGGCCTGGGTGTCCCAGTGGGACTCCTGATACGAGATAGCCGCCAGTAGTTTCCAGTCAATCTCCTGCGCATATTTTTCGAACAGAGGCTGCAGGTCAGGCAGGACGCTGTCTACCGCGCGCAGGAAGCTGCGGGTGTCAACGTAGTCAAAGTCATCACCATGGCCGAGGTACTTCTCTTCCAGGCGTGCCAGGGTGCCGTCTTCATTAATGGTGTTATAAAAATCGAGCATGGCCGCAGAGAGGGTCTGATCGTCATCAAGATGAGTAAACCAGGTCACGGGCTGTTCGTCCGTCACGTCCAGCGCCACGGCGATTTCAGGATGCACGCGCTGGAACAGGCTGATCGCCACGGAGTCGGCGATGGTGTAAGGCAGTTTCTGATCTTTGACCTGGTCCAGCAGCTCGGTCGTGCCGAGTTTAGGGTCAACGGTCCAGCTCAGGTCAGGGTATTTCTTCTCCTTCAGCTCACGCAGATCGTCAATCACCACATGGCCAGGGGCAATCGTCAGTTGTTGAGCGTTGATCGAGGCCAGCGTACGCGGGCGCAGGCTACCGACGCGATAGACCAGCTGCTGTGAAACGGAGTAATAGGTCGGGCCCGGCTGGTAATTCTTGCTGCGCTCGCTGTTGTACACCAGCCCGGCGGCGAGGATATCGGCATCGTTGTTATCCAGGTCATCAAACAACTGGCTGATGTTCTGGCGCACGGTGATTTTGAGCTTCACGCCGAGGTAATCGGCAAACTGCTGAGCCAGCTCATAGTCCAGACCGATGGTTTTGCCGTTGATGTCGCTGTAAATCAGCGGAGAGTTAAGCGTGCTGACACGCAACTCCCCCCGCTCCTGAATGGCGGCGATACGGTTTTCGGCTTTGCCGAACCAGGGGATGGAAGGCCAGAGGGCCACTGCCAACAGCAACGTTACAATGCCGATGAGCAGATAATTAATCTTTAATTTTTTCAATTAGTTAATTCTCTGCGACGCCGGTTGCCTTAGTATGCTGTAGCCATGTTAAAAATAAGGTTTGCCATTGATTGAGCGGCATTTTGCGTAAAGTTACGCCACTTGGCAACAAATTAGAGAGAGAGGTCACATCTATTGTTAAACGACGCTGTCGATTTTATTTCGACGCAAACGGTTTCGTCGACGCTCAGGATTCTCTATAATGACGCCCGTTTTCCCCCCTTGCGCACACTGTAAGCGCCCCGGCGCTTCGAAGACGAGAGACTTATGATGGAAATTCTGCGTGGTTCGCCTGCACTGTCTGCCTTCCGTATTAACAAACTGCTGGCACGTTTTCAGGCAGCCGACCTTCCGGTAAGCAATATTTACGCTGAGTATGTCCATTTTGCTGACCTGAATGCCCCCCTGAATGCAGAGGAGCGCGTACAGCTGGAACGCCTGCTCAAGTATGGCCCAAGTCTGAGCAGCCATACCCCAACCGGTAAACTGATCCTTGCGACGCCTCGTCCAGGCACCATCTCCCCCTGGTCTTCCAAAGCGACTGACATCGCTCACAACTGTGGTCTGAACCAGATTAACCGTCTGGAACGCGGCGTGGCGTATTACGTTGAAGCTTCCACCCTGAGCGACGCCCAGTGGCAGGCGGTGGCCGCAGAGCTGCATGACCGCATGATGGAGAGCGTATTTGCTTCTCTGGATGATGCGCAGAAACTTTTCTCCCACCATCAGCCTGCGCCAGTACAGAGCGTGGATTTGCTGGGGCAGGGCCGTCAGGCGCTGATTGACGCTAACCTGCGTCTCGGCCTGGCACTGGCAGAAGACGAGATTGACTACCTGCAGGATGCGTTCGTTAAGCTGAACCGCAATCCAAACGACATCGAACTCTATATGTTCGCGCAGGCTAACTCTGAGCACTGCCGCCACAAGATTTTCAACGCCGACTGGATTATTGACGGTGAACAGCAGCCGAAGTCGCTGTTCAAAATGATCAAAAACACCATGGAGAAAACCCCTGACCACGTGCTGTCTGCCTATAAAGACAACGCCGCGGTGATGGAAGGTTCCGAGGTGGGCCGCTTCTTCGCCGATCGCGAAGCGGGGCGCTATGACTTCCATCAGGAGCCGGCACATATCCTGATGAAGGTAGAAACTCACAACCACCCAACGGCGATCTCTCCGTGGCCGGGTGCGGCAACCGGTTCCGGCGGTGAAATCCGTGACGAAGGGGCGACGGGCCGTGGAGCGAAACCAAAAGCGGGCCTGGTCGGTTTCTCTGTTTCCAACCTGCGTATCCCGGGCTTTGAACAGCCGTGGGAAGAAGATTTCGGCAAGCCAGAGCGCATCGTGACCGCGCTGGACATCATGACCGAAGGTCCACTGGGCGGCGCGGCATTCAACAACGAATTTGGTCGTCCGGCGCTGAACGGTTACTTCCGTACCTATGAAGAGAAAGTGGACAGCCACAACGGCGAAGAGCTGCGCGGCTACCACAAACCGATCATGCTGGCGGGCGGGATCGGTAACATTCGCGCCGATCACGTGCAGAAAGGTGAGATCGTCGTCGGTGCGAAGCTGATCGTCCTCGGTGGCCCGGCGATGAACATCGGCCTGGGCGGCGGTGCGGCCTCTTCAATGACATCCGGTCAGTCTGACGCCGATCTCGACTTTGCCTCCGTTCAGCGTGACAACCCGGAAATGGAGCGTCGTTGCCAGGAAGTGATCGACCGCTGCTGGCAGCTGGGTGATGCAAACCCAATCCTCTTTATTCACGACGTTGGCGCGGGCGGCCTGTCCAACGCCATGCCGGAGCTGGTGAGTGACGGTGATCGCGGTGGCCGTTTCAACCTGCGCGACATTCTGAGCGATGAGCCGGGCATGAGCCCGCTGGAGATCTGGTGTAACGAATCTCAGGAGCGTTATGTGCTGGCCGTCGCAGCCGATCAGCTGCCGCTGTTTGACGAGCTGTGTCGCCGCGAGCGCGCGCCGTACGCGGTAATCGGTGAAGCGACCGAAGAGAAACACCTGACCCTGAGCGATACCCATTTCGACAACCAGCCAATCGACCTGCCGCTGGACGTGCTGCTCGGCAAAACGCCGAAGATGACCCGCGACGTGCAGACTCGCAAAGCGGCGGGCAACGCGCTGGATCGTCAGGGCATTACCGTAGCAGACGCGGTGAATCGCGTATTGCACCTGCCTGCGGTGGCGGAGAAAACCTTCCTGGTCACCATCGGCGACCGTACCGTGACCGGTATGGTCTCGCGCGATCAGATGGTGGGGCCATGGCAGATCCCGGTGGCGAACTGCGCCGTGACCACTGCGAGCCTCGACAGCTACTACGGTGAAGCGATGGCGCTGGGCGAACGTACCCCGGTAGCGCTGCTGGACTTCGCGGCCTCTGCTCGTCTGGCCGTCGGTGAAGCACTGACCAACATCGCCGCGACCCAGATTGGCGATATCAAACGTATCAAACTGTCCGCGAACTGGATGGCCGCTGCCGGTCACCCGGGCGAAGACGCGGGCCTGTATGAAGCTGTGAAAGCGGTGGGTGAAGAGCTCTGTCCTGCGCTCGGCCTGACCATTCCAGTGGGTAAAGACTCCATGTCGATGAAAACCCGCTGGCAGGAAGGCAACGAGCAGCGCGAAATGACTTCGCCGCTGTCGCTGATCATCTCCGCGTTTGCCCGTGTGGAAGACGTGCGCCATACCGTGACTCCACAGCTCTCGACCGAAGACAACGCCCTGCTGCTGATTGACCTGGGTAAAGGTCACAACGCGCTGGGTGCCACCGCGCTGGCACAGGTTTACCGTCAGCTGGGTGATAAACCGGCGGACGTGCGTGATGTGGCCCAGTTAAAAGGCTTCTACGACGCCATTCAGGCGCTGGTGGCGCAGCGTAAACTGCTGGCCTACCACGACCGTTCCGACGGCGGCCTGCTGGTGACCCTGGCGGAGATGGCCTTCACCGGACATTGCGGTGTTGAAGCGAACATCGCGACGCTTGGAGAAGATCGTCTGGCGGCACTGTTTAACGAAGAACTCGGCGCGGTGATTCAGGTGCGCGCGGCCGATCGTGACGCGGTTGAAGCTCTGCTGGCTCAGCACGGCCTGGCAGACTGCGTACATTACCTGGGTAAAGCCGTTCAGGGTGACCGTTTCGTCATTGAAGCGGATGGCCATGCGGTGTTCAGCGAAAGCCGCACCACGCTGCGTATGTGGTGGGCGGAAACCACCTGGCAGATGCAGCGCCTGCGTGATAACCCGGACTGTGCCGATCAGGAACACAACGCCAAGGCCAACGACAACGATCCTGGCCTGAACGTGAAGCTCTCCTTCGACATCAACGAAGACATCGCTGCACCGTACATTGCGACCGGCGCGCGTCCGAAAGTCGCCGTGCTGCGTGAGCAGGGCGTCAACTCCCACGTTGAGATGGCCGCGGCCTTCCACCGTGCGGGCTTTGATGCCATCGACGTTCATATGAGTGACCTGCTGGCAGGTCGCACCGGTCTGGAGGATTTCCATGCGCTGGTGGCGTGCGGCGGTTTCTCCTACGGTGACGTGCTGGGTGCCGGTGAAGGCTGGGCGAAGTCCATTCTCTTCAACAGCCGCGTGCGCGATGAGTTCGAAAGCTTCTTCCATCGTCCGCAAACCCTGGCGCTTGGTGTGTGTAACGGCTGCCAGATGATGTCTAACCTGCGCGAGCTGATCCCGGGCAGTGAAGCGTGGCCACGCTTTGTGCGTAACCAGTCCGACCGCTTTGAAGCACGTTTCAGCCTGGTCGAAGTGACTCAGAGCCCGTCTCTGCTGCTGCAGGGAATGGTAGGGTCGCAGATGCCAATCGCCGTTTCTCACGGTGAAGGTCAGGTAGAAGTGCGTGATGCCGCCCATCTGGCTCAGCTTGAGAGCAAAGGCCTGGTGGCGCTGCGCTTTGTTGATAACTTCGGCAAGGTGACGGAAACCTATCCGGCTAACCCGAACGGCTCGGTGAACGGGATCACGGCGGTCACCAGCGAAAGCGGCCGTGCGACCATCATGATGCCACACCCTGAGCGTGTGTTCCGCACCGTGAGCAACTCCTGGCACCCGGAAAACTGGGGCGAGGACAGCCCGTGGATGCGTATCTTCCGCAACGCACGTAAACAGTTGGGTTAATCGGTATTGCTCTTTAAAGCCCGGTACGCGAAAGCACTACCGGGCTTTTTTATGTGTGTCGCAATTTCGCGACAGACCCGTAATACCACTGTCTCCAAAAGGAGACATTTAACTCATTGATTTATATATTGCAGGGGCGGTTCCCGTTAAGGTGTTGCTGATTAGCGACACTTAGCCTGGAAATCATTCAGCGAGCAATTAACGGTGGAAACCCATAAATTATATAAATATCAATGCGATAATATATTTATTTGCATTCTGGCACATCTATTGCATAATATTAATCAGTGGCTCATTCACCTTCTTATGTCAGCCCCTTCGGGACGTGCTACATAAACTTCGAATGACGCACAAAAAGGTGCCTGCCGTCCAACTACTGATCATAGCGTTGCTTTATCAGGACAGGGCGAAACGTCGAGTTAGGCACCGCCTCATTCCATGACAAAGCCGGGTTTTTACCCGGCTTTGTTGTATCTGAAGGGCAGACTCAGTTACGCTCTCCTCAAACCCATTCAAAGAGAGTAATGCGTTGAAACGCTGGCCCGTTTTCCCCCGTTCCCTGCGTCAACTCGTAATGATGGCCTTTTTGCTGATCCTGCTGCCTTTACTGATTCTGGCCTGGCAGGCGTGGCAAAGCCTGAACGCGCTCAGTGCCCAGGCGGCACTAACTAACCGCACGACGCTCATTGACGCCAGACGCAGTGAGGCGATGACCAACGCCGCGCTGGAGATGGAGCGTAGCTATCGTCAGTATTGCGTGCTTGACGATCGCACGCTGGAAAAGGTCTACCAGAATCAGCGTAAACGCTATAGCGAGATGCTGGATGCGCATGCCGGCGTGTTGCCGGACGATAAGCTCTACCAGGCATTACGTCAGGATTTGAACGATCTGGCCCAGTTGCAGTGTAAGAACAGTGGCCCTGATGCCGCCGCAGCCGCTCGCCTTGAAGCCTTTGCCAATGCCAATGCTGAGATGGTGCAGTCTACCCGTGCGGTGATTTTCTCTCGCGGTCAGCAACTGCAGCAGGAGATTGCCGAACGCGGTCAGTTCTTTGGCTGGCAGGCGCTGGTGCTGTTCCTGGTCAGCCTCGCGCTGGTGTTACTTTTTACCCGAATGATCATCGGCCCGGTGAAGGGCATCCAGCGGATGATCAATCGTCTGGGGGAGGGGAAATCACTGGGCGATACGGTGGCCTTTAAAGGCCCGCGCGAGTTGCGTTCCGTGGGGCAGCGGATTATCTGGCTTTCGGAGCGCCTGTCGTGGCTGGAATCCCAGCGTCACCAGTTTTTACGTCATATTTCCCACGAGCTTAAAACGCCGCTGGCCAGCATGCGCGAAGGCACGGAATTGCTGGCAGACGAAGTGGCGGGGCCGATGACGGTGGAGCAGAAAGAGATTGTTGAGATCCTCGACGCCAGCAGCCGCAATCTGCAGAAATTAATTGAGCAACTGCTCGATTATAACCGCAAGCTGGCGGATGGAGAGGTCGTCCTTGAAAATGTCGAGATTGAGCCGCTGGTGGATATGGTGATCTCTGCCCACAGCTTGCCTGCAAGAGCTAAAATGATGCATACCGGGGTGACGCTGAATGAGCCAACCTGCCTGGCTGAACCGATGTTATTGATGAGCGTTCTGGATAATCTTTATTCCAATGCGGTGCACTATGGTACTGAATCCGGTAACATTTATATCCGAAGCTATACGAATGGTTCACGGGTCTTTATTGATGTCGCCAACACCGGCACCCCGATCCCCGATGACGAAAGAGAGATGATATTTGAACCCTTCTTCCAGGGAAGTCATCAGCGAAAAGGTGCGGTTAAAGGAAGCGGTCTGGGGTTAAGTATCGCCCGGGACTGTATACGACGCATGCAGGGGGAGCTAAACATTGTCACGGATGAACGTTCCGATGTTTGCTTCCGTATCGAACTGCCCCTGAGCCGGAAAAACCAATAAAATGAAGCTATGTCTGGTGAGTATGTCACACGTCTTTTTCCGCGCCATACGCGCGGTGTTTTCCCGTAAAACGTTGCGCCTGAGTCTGCCTTGTTTATTGCTGGCGGGGTGTGTTTCCCATGTGCCAAAAAGTGCCATTAGCGATAAACAGGAAGATAAATGGCCAGAGAATCAGCTGGCAGATTTTCTCTCAACCCGCTGCGACGACATCTGGAACCTGTCGGGGCATGACGTCGAAACCAATCCTCTGTTCTGGCTACGCGGAATAGACTGCGCGCAGCGTCTGGCTCCGGTTGAAGCCCGCTCAAAAGCGGCGATGCTGGACGACGATACCTGGCAGGACGCCTTCAAGCGCGGAATATTGCTTGGGGATGCCAAAATTACCCCTGTCGAACGACGCACGAACGTCACGCGGCTCGACACCTTTGTGGCATATCTTCCCGCTCAGGTACGCCCTGTTTACCAGCTCTGGCGCGATGGGCAGACATTACAACTTCAGCTGTCTGAAGAGCGCTCCCGTTACAGCAAGCTGCAACAGTCAACCGACAGCGAGCTGGATACCCTGCGTCAACAGCAACAACATTTGCGTACGCAACTGGATACCACGACGCGTAAGCTGGAGAACCTGACCGATATCGAAAGACAGCTCTCGTCGCGTAAATATCAGCCTGGGAGTTCATCTGCTGCACCGGACAGCGATACACCGAAACAAGAGGATGTGAAGCATGACGAGCCGTAAACCTGCCCATCTCCTGCTGGTGGATGACGATCCCGGTTTACTCAAGCTGTTGGGAATGCGTCTGGTCAGTGAAGGCTACAGCGTCGTGACGGCTGAAAGCGGGCTGGAGGGGCTCAAAATTCTCGCCCGGGAGAAAATTGACCTGGTGATAAGCGACCTGCGGATGGATGAAATGGATGGCCTGCAACTGTTCGCGGAGATCCAGAAGCAGCAGCCGGGCATGCCGGTGATTATCCTGACGGCGCATGGCTCGATCCCGGATGCCGTCGCGGCGACACAGCAGGGGGTATTCAGCTTCCTGACCAAGCCGGTGGACAAAGACGCGCTGTATAAGGCCATCGACAGTGCGCTGGAACATGCTGCCCCGTCGAGCGATGAGGCGTGGCGGGAGCCGATTGTCACGCGTAGCCCCATCATGCTGCGTCTGCTGGAACAGGCCAGGATGGTGGCGCAGTCTGACGTCAGCGTCCTGATTAACGGGCAGAGTGGCACCGGGAAAGAGATCCTGGCACAGGCCATCCATAATGCCAGCCCGCGCAGCAAAAACGCCTTTATTGCCATTAACTGCGGCGCACTGCCTGAACAACTGCTCGAATCTGAACTGTTCGGCCACGCCCGCGGTGCGTTCACCGGTGCAGTCAGCAGTCGGGAAGGCCTATTCCAGGCGGCGGAAGGCGGTACGCTTTTCCTGGACGAGATTGGCGACATGCCTGCGCCGCTGCAGGTCAAATTACTGCGCGTGCTGCAGGAGCGAAAAGTGCGCCCGTTGGGCAGCAACCGCGATATCGACATTAACGTGCGCATCATCTCCGCCACGCACCGTGATTTACCAAAGGTGATGGCGCGCAATGAGTTTCGTGAAGATCTCTACTACCGCCTGAACGTCGTGAACCTGAAAATTCCGGCGCTGGCCGAGCGTGCGGAAGATATCCCTTTGCTGGCGAATCACCTGCTGCGCCAGTCTGCGGATCGCCACAAACCGTTTGTGCGGGCGTTTTCCACCGATGCGATGAAGCGGCTGATGGCCGCAAGCTGGCCGGGAAACGTGCGCCAGCTGGTCAACGTGATAGAGCAGTGCGTGGCGCTGACGTCGTCACCTGTCATCAGTGACGCGCTGGTGGAGCAGGCGCTGGAAGGCGAGAACACGGCACTGCCGACGTTTGCCGAAGCGCGTAACCAGTTCGAGCTAAACTATCTGCGTAAGCTGTTGCAGATCACCAAAGGTAACGTGACCCACGCGGCACGCATGGCCGGACGCAACCGCACCGAGTTCTATAAGCTGCTGTCACGCCATGAGCTGGAAGCCAACGATTTTAAAGAGTAGTACCGCAAACTTCGAATGAATATGATACTGTGAGCAATCGATTACGACGCGGCTTACAGGCAAGAGTTTAAGGACCCACCATGAAAAAGATTGATGCGATTATTAAACCTTTCAAACTGGATGATGTACGTGAAGCACTGGCGGAAGTGGGCATCACCGGTATGACCGTGACCGAAGTGAAAGGTTTTGGTCGTCAGAAGGGCCACACCGAGCTTTACCGTGGTGCAGAGTACATGGTGGACTTTCTGCCGAAAGTGAAAATTGAAATCGTGGTAAGCGACGATATTGTCGATACCTGTGTGGATACCATTATTCGTACGGCGCAAACGGGTAAAATTGGCGACGGTAAAATCTTCGTCTTTGACGTGGCGCGCGTCATCCGTATCCGTACCGGCGAAGAAGACGACGCTGCGATTTAACATTGCCAGCGGTTTTGCAGACCGGGTCAGGCGCAGCCGCCATCCGGCAAAAAAAGCCCCTCGAACGAGGGGCTTTTTGTATTACAGCACTTTATGTGGACCAAAACATTCGTAATGGATGTTGTCTTTATTGACGCCCAGCTCAACCAGCTGTTTCGCGGCATACTGCATAAACGCCACCGGACCGCAGACGTAGAATTGCATCTCCGGCGCGCTGAACGCACCTTCATGCTGGCGTAAATCCATCAACCCTTCGCTGTCAAAGCGGGCCGCTGTACGATCGGCATCCGTTGGCAGACGATACCAGGTGTGCGCGGTGAAACGCGGCAGGGTAGCACCCAGCGTTTTCACCTCATCAGCAAAGGCGTGCACATCCCCGTTTTCAGCGGCGTGGAACCAGTTAACCTGCGCGCTGTGGCTGGATTTCGCCAGCGTGTCCAGCATCGCCAGCATTGGCGTTTGACCCACACCCGCAGAGATCAGCGTCACCGGGGTATTTGCCTCAACGGCCATAAAGAAATCGCCCGCCGGCGCAGCCAGATGAACCACGTCGCCCACGCTGGCTTCGTTATGCAGCCAGCTGGAAACCTGACCGCCGTCCTCGCGTTTCACAGCAATACGGTAGCCTTTGCCGTTTGGCTTACGGGTGAGGGAGTACTGGCGGATCTCCTGATGCGGGAAACCTTCAGGCTTCAGCCAGACGCCGAGATACTGCCCCGGCTGATAATCGGCAACGGGTTGACCATCCACCGGCTCGAACTCAAAACTGGTAATCAGCGCGCTACGCGGCGTTTTCTCAACAATGCGGAAGGCACGGGTCCCTTCCCAGCCACCGTTCTTGCTGGCGTTTTCGCTGTAGATCTGCGCTTCTCGGTTGATAAAGACGTTTGCCAGCACGCCGTAAGCTTTGCCCCAGGCGTCCAGTACCTCCTGGCCCGGGCTGAACATCTCGTCCAGCGTCGCCAGCAGGTGACCGCCCACAATGTTGTACTGCTCGGGTTTGATCTGGAAACTGGTATGCTTCTGCGCGATTTTCTCCACCGCAGGCAGCAGGGCTGGCAGATTTTCTATGTTGCTGGCGTAGGCCGCGATGGCATTGAAAAGCGCTTCCCGCTGATCGCCGTTACGCTGGTTACTCATGTTGAAAATCTCTTTCAACTCCGGGTTGTGCGCGAACATGCGGTCGTAGAAATGAGCGGTGAGCTTAGGGCCTGTCTCCACCAGCAGGGGAATGGTGGCTTTAACGGTAGCGATGGTTTGAGCGTCGAGCATGAGCGCGTCCTTCTGATGTGAACTTAATGGTGTATTTTAAATGCATCTTATAAAAATAACCCTGCGATGTAAATGGTTCTTTGCAAGATGAAATATATGCATCACAAACCTGAAAAGAAATCCGTTGAAAATGACGAGGGCTTTATTCCTCAAACCCTTGTGTGGCGTAAAGGAAAACGTTTGCGTAAATTCGTTTGTCAAGACCTGTTATCACAGAACTATTCAGTTATACTGTTGCCCGTCGTCCAACAGGACTGCCTTTTCAGGCCAAATTTTACTTGTTAGCTGAGTCAGGAGATGCGGATGTTAAAGCGTGAAATGAACATTGCCGATTATGATGCCGAACTGTGGCAGGCTATGGAGCAGGAAAAAGTACGTCAGGAAGAGCACATCGAACTGATCGCCTCCGAGAACTACACCAGCCCGCGCGTCATGCAGGCGCAGGGTTCTCAGCTGACCAACAAATATGCTGAAGGTTACCCAGGCAAGCGCTACTACGGCGGTTGCGAGTACGTTGATATCGTTGAGCAACTGGCGATTGACCGTGCGAAAGAACTCTTTGGCGCTGACTACGCTAACGTCCAGCCGCACTCCGGCTCTCAGGCAAACTTCGCGGTCTACACCGCGCTGCTGCAGCCGGGCGATACCGTTCTGGGTATGAACCTGGCGCAGGGCGGTCACCTGACTCACGGCTCCCCGGTTAACTTCTCTGGCAAACTGTACAACATCATCCCTTACGGTATTGATGAGTCAGGCAAAATTGACTACGAAGACATGGCGAAGCAGGCTAAAGAGCACAAGCCGAAGATGATCATCGGTGGTTTCTCTGCTTACTCCGGTATCGTTGACTGGGCAAAAATGCGTGAAATCGCAGACAGCATCGGTGCTTACCTGTTCGTGGATATGGCGCACGTTGCCGGTCTTATCGCCGCGGGCGTTTACCCGAACCCGGTTCCTCATGCTCACGTTGTGACCACCACCACGCACAAAACCCTGGCGGGTCCACGCGGTGGCCTGATCCTGGCGAAAGGCGGCGATGAAGAGCTGTACAAAAAACTGAACTCCGCTGTGTTCCCAAGCGCACAGGGCGGCCCGCTGATGCACGTGATCGCGGCAAAAGCTGTCGCGCTGAAAGAAGCGATGGAGCCAGAGTTCAAAGTCTACCAGCAGCAGGTTGCCAAAAACGCCAAAGCGATGGTGGAAGTGTTCCTGAACCGTGGTTACAAAGTGGTGTCCGGCGGTACTGAAAACCACCTGTTCCTGCTGGATCTGGTTGATAAGAACCTGACCGGTAAAGAAGCTGACGCCGCCCTGGGCCGCGCCAACATCACCGTGAACAAGAACAGCGTACCAAACGATCCGAAGAGTCCGTTCGTGACCTCCGGTATCCGTATCGGTTCTCCGGCTGTTACTCGCCGCGGTTTCAAAGAAGCGGAAGTGAAAGAGCTGGCTGGCTGGATGTGTGACGTTCTGGACAACATCAATGACGAAGCGGTTATTGAGCGCGTAAAAGCGAAAGTTCTGGATATCTGCGCACGCTTCCCGGTATACGCATAATTCTTCTGCTTAGCAGAAATAAAAAGGCCGCGTTTGCGGCCTTTTTTATGTCTTAACGTCGGTCGAGGGATATTGCTCCCGGTCCCACAATGGCCAGCAGGATAAATGCGCCCGCAATACTGACGTTCTTGTAGAAATTAATCATATTCGGCACAACCGCATCCCCGGTCATGTCCCAGTAATGGTGACCAATAACTGCCGTGCCCAGCGTGTAGAACACAAACAATACGGCGAGAGGTCGGGTGAAAAAGCCCAGCACGATCAGGATGGCGGCAGGGACTTCCATCACCACGGCGATAATGGCCGCCAGCATGGGCATTGGCGCGCCAAGCGACGTCATATATTGTACGGTGCCGTTAAACCCCGTCAGTTTTGGATAGCCGAAGATAATAAAGAGTACGACAAGCGCGATACGGGCAATCAACAACAACAGGTGGCGTGACTGACCGAAATCGAAATAGCGAAGTGAGTTCATGGCAGAAAACCTCTGCAAGTGGAGTAATTTAAACGTAATACACATTTTCGTTCCCTGCCATAAGCCAGACGACTGCACTGAATGTTAATTTTTCGTTAATTTATAGCAGGCTATCTACTTGCTTAATTTTTATATTCTCGCCAGACTATGGCCTCCATTTCGGGAGGGATTCATGGTCTTGCATTCCACGCGCTGGCTGGCGCTCAGCTATTTCACCTATTTCTTTAGTTACGGTATTTTTCTGCCTTTCTGGAGCGTCTGGCTCAAGGGAATTGGCCTTACTCCGGAAACCATCGGTGTCCTGCTGGGGGCGGGGCTGGTGGCGCGTTTCCTTGGCAGCCTGCTGATTGCACCGCGCGTCAGCGATCCCTCCTTACTCATCAAAGCGGTGCGTATTCTTGCCTTGTTAACGCTGGTCTTTGTGGCCTGCTTCTGGGTCAGCCATCAGTTTGCCTGGCTGATGGTGGTGATGGTCGGCTTTAACCTGTTCTTCTCCCCGCTGGTTCCCCTGACGGACGCCCTGGCAAACACCTGGCAAAAGCAGATCACCATGGACTACGGTCGCGTGCGCCTGTGGGGCTCCATTGCGTTTGTGATTGGCTCTGCGCTGGTGGGGAAACTGGTCAGCCTTTACGATTACCACGCCATTCTGGCCCTGCTAAGCATCGGTATCGCCTCGATGTTGCTGGGCATGCTGCTGCGACCGTCAGTCATGCCGCAAGGCGAAAGTCGCCATCAGGAAAGCGCAGGTTGGCCCGCCTGGCGAAGCCTGGTGGCGCAAAGCTGGCGTTTTCTGGCCTGCGTCTGCCTGCTTCAGGGGGCGCATGCGGCGTATTACGGCTTCAGCGCCATTTACTGGCAGGGCGCCGGTTACTCTGCCTCTGCCGTGGGCTACCTGTGGTCGCTTGGCGTAGTGGCCGAAGTGATTATCTTTGCGCTCAGCAAGAAACTGTTTCGCCGCTTCGGCGCGCGCGACCTGCTGCTGCTCTCCGCCGTGTGTGGCGTGGCGCGGTGGGGCATTATGGGCTGGACGACCGAACTGCCCTGGCTGATCGTGGCGCAAATTCTGCACTGCGGCACCTTTACCGTCTGCCATCTGGCGGCCATGCGCTATATCGCCGCGCGTGAAGGCGGGGATGTGATTCGCTTGCAGGCGGTCTATTCTGCGGTGGCGATGGGCGGCAGCATTGCCGTGATGACGGTCTTTGCGGGCTTCCTGTATCAACATCTGGGACACGGCGTGTTCTGGGTAATGGCACTGGTCGCGCTACCGGCGATGTTTATTCGCCCGAAAGTGGCCGCGCGCGCCTGACTACGATTCCAGCATAGCGCGAATATGTTCTTGCTGCTGTGCGTTTAGCGATTCCACGGCGTGGATCAGCGGCGGCGAGAACAGGGGCAGGGCGGTGGGGTAAGGAGTAATAACCAGCGCCGCTTCGCGCGGAGCCCCCTCTTTCTGAAAAGCCTGCAGCGTCAGATAACGAATATTGAGCGGCAGCAGCGTTAGTTCGCGTAGCTGCTGTTCAATCACCTCTTCACAGGATTTGTCCTCTCCGGTTAATAACACCACCTGTTTTTCGTGCAGATCGGTCTCCTGCATCAGCCAGGCACCAAAAATCACCGCCACCAGACTCATCTCTTCATCAGAAAAACGCAGGCCAAACTCCACCTCCAGCTCAAACAACGCCTCCTTGGTGGTGCGTAACAGACGGGGATAAAGGCGATGGATCTCTTCTGGCAGGCTGTTGTCGATGCCGATCTCAAACAGCGACCGGTCCAGCGCCTGTGCCAGATGAACGTAGAGCTGATCGGTCAGCCCTTGTTCATCGCTGAAGTTCATTCCTGTCTGGGCGCGAAAACGGGCAATCATCCGCACGATGGCCCGGCGCAGACGCTGATCCTGCTGATGTTTATCGAGCACCGGATCGGGCGTGCGCAGCATCATAAACAGCAGCGCGAGGAACAATTGTTCGTCGCTGTGGGTGCCCTGCGGCACGCGGCGTTTCCAGTGACGCACAATTTCCTGCGCCGTAAAGTATTCCCCTCGCGACTGTGTCCAGTTGCGCTGAACGGGGGAAAACTGCGGCGTATTGCCCAGGTGATGCTGGATCAGACAATACTGCAAGAAGAGCTGTAAAAACTGCACGTCACGGCAGTCAAAGGGGCGCTGTAGCTTTCGGGAACAGAAGCTGATCAACGCCCGCAGATTCGTATCGTCATAAAGCGGACGCGCGATGCCCTGCTGTTTAAGCGCGGTTTTAAGCGCCGGGGTAAACTGTTGCGAAACAAAATGTGGGCACAGGCGGAGCGCCCTGCGCAGCCAGTGCAGCAGACATAAACGCTGATTCAGGACCGTACCTTCAATCCGGTAGCTGCCGTCATGGTGCGTGACAATGTCCAGCCGGTGATAGCGCTGGATTTCATCGCGCGTCTCGGCTATATCTTGCCGTGCCATGGCGTCGTCCACGCCGTTGGTTGCGATTATGCTCTGTGCGGTGACGGCAGCATCGGGCAGGTAAAGCATCAAAAGCACCTGGCAGCGGCGCTGCGAACTGGAAAGCACAGATGGAATTTCAAGCGTTGTCATCATCTGTTGGGTATCCAGTGTGAATGTCTGGTAAGAATAGCTAAAGGATCGACGCTGAAAAGCGTACCGGCAGCCCTTTCACTCAGGATTGCTGGCGAACATCACAGAATTTTTGACGTGAGGAATTGATGCAAACAGTTAAACACAGCGCGATGGCGTTATTTTTGGCGGTTATCACTTTCACCGCCGGCGCGCATCCTCACAGTTTTATCAGTCTCAAAACCGAGCTGGTGACTGACGGAACCCAGTTGAGCGGCCTGAAAATGCGCTGGACGATGGATGAAATCACCTCGGCCGATCTCCTGTATGACGCGGGAAATGCAAAGCCAGGCGATGAGATCTGGAAAAAGCTGGCGGCGGAGGTCATGGCCAACGTGCTGGGACAGCACTACTTCACCGAGTTCTGGCATAACGGACAAAAGGTGAAGTTTATGAATCGCCCGACGGAGTACGGCATGTCGCGCGACGGTCATCAGGCGGTGCTGACGTTTGTTCTCCCGCTGGCGCATCCTCAGCCGCTGGCAGGACAGACGTATACCTTTTCCACCTTCGACCCCACCTATTACGTCGATATGAGCTATGCGAAGGAGAGTGACGTGACGCTACCGACTACCCTGCAAAAATCCTGCAAACTCGCTGTTCATACGCCAAAACCCAGCGAAGAGACGCTCAACTTCGCCGTCTCTCTGGATAAAGAGGATGCCCCTCCTGAAGATATGGAACTGGGTAAACAATTTGCACAGCAGGTGACGTTACAATGTCAGTGATCGCCTCTTCCGCCCGCAAACCACGTCGCTGGCTTCATCTCTGGCCGCTGGCGCTCTTTTTATTGTTGGCCGTGTGCGGCGCGCTGTGGTTAAGGCAGGCCTGGCCGCAGGTGATGATGAAAAGCATTCTCTGGCAGCGTGACGTTAACCAGCAGATGAGCGGGTTACTCAAGGCGGTGGCGGATAACCCGACAAAAGCAGGTGGTTCCCTGCTGGCATTCAGTTTTGTCTACGGGGTGCTGCATGCGCTGGGGCCGGGGCACGGCAAGATTGTGATCGCTACCTGGCTTGCCACGCATCCCTCGAAGCTGAAATCGAGCATCGGTCTGACGCTGGCCTCTTCGCTGCTGCAGGGCGGCGTCGCTATCGGGCTGGTAGTGGTCGTCCTCTCGCTGTTACAGCTTCCCGCTCGTCAGCTGCACCTGAGCAGTTTCTGGCTGGAGAAGGGAAGTTATGCGCTGGTGGGCGTGCTGGGGGTGATTCTCTGCTGGCGGGCGCTGAAAAAACTGCGCGTCCTGCTGCAAAAGCCAACCTTCAAATCCTTTACGCCACATCATGTCCATGATGCCCACTGCGGCTGCGGACATCAGCATCTGCCTACGCAGGCGCAGTTGCAGAGCGGCGACGACTGGCGTGCGCGGGTGATGATTGTTCTTTCAATGGGGATGCGACCATGTTCAGGCGCGATCATGGTGCTGCTGTTCAGCAAAGTGATTGGCGTATTCGGCTGGGGCATGCTCTCTGCGCTGGCTATGGCGGCAGGAACGTCCCTGACCATTTCGTCACTGGCATTACTGGTTCACAGCTTCCGTCAACTGGCGGTAAAACTCAGCGGCAATAAGACGCCGGTGCTGTGGCGACAGGTAGGCTGGACGACGCTCGCGCTGGCGGGCGGGGTGATTCTGCTGGTAGCGGCGGTGACGATGTGGATGAGTGCGGTGCCGGTGGGAAGGGGATTGCGACCGTTTTAGTAGGGTGCGGTCTGATGTCCTCACCCTGACCCTCTCCCACAGGGAGAGGGAATTACCGGGATTAACGCTTCAGTGCATCGCTCAGTTCATCACGCATGTTTGCCAGCATGGCTTTAACAACGCGTGGGTTACCTGCAACGATGTTGCCGGTAGACATATAGTTATGGCCGCCGGTGAAATCGCATACCAGTGCGCCTGCTTCACGCGCGATCAGCTCGCCCGCAGCAAAGTCCCACGGCTTAAGCGCCAGTTCGAAGTAACCGTCAACGCGGCCGGTCGCCACGTAGGCCAGATCCAACGCGGCAGAGCCGGTGCGACGGAAGTCCGCGCATTCGGTGAACAGTTTGCCGAGGATATTCATGTAGGTGGTTGCGTGCTGTTTCGCCTTGAACGGGAAACCGGTCGCCAGAATGGTGCCGTCCAGATCGCGTGCATTGCTGCAGCGCAGACGGTAACCGTTCAGCTGCGCGCCCTGACCGCGGGTAGCGGTGAACAGTTCGTTACGCATTGGATCATAAACAACGGCGACTTCAGTACGGCCTTTAATGCGTACTGCGATAGACACAGAGAAGTGTGGCAGGCGTTTAACGAAGTTGGTGGTGCCATCCAGTGGATCGATAACCCATTGAACATCCTGATCGGTACCTTCATGTTCACCGCTTTCTTCGGTGATGATGGTGTGCTGTGGGTAAGATTTGCGGATCGTTTCGATAATAATCGCTTCTGCGGCTTTATCGACGTTAGTCACGAAATCATTGCTGCCTTTCTGGCTGGTTTCTACGGAGTCTGGCGTTTCGTAGTGTTTGGCAATTACATTACCCGCCTTGCGCGCTGCGCGCACGGCGATGGTCAGCATCGGATGCATCGGTCTCTCTCACTGGATGTTAAAGAACAGGAAAATCGGCGCAGAGTATAGCAGCGGGATCGGAATATGTCTCTCGTTTATGATAATATGCCCGAATATTCTTTAGACACTGAATTCAGACATCCAAAACTATGCTGCAAAACATTCGAATCGTGCTGGTCGAAACATCGCATACCGGCAATATGGGCTCCGTTGCCCGCGCTATGAAAACCATGGGCTTAACGAATCTGTGGCTGGTTAATCCGCTGGTGAAACCGGACTCTCAGGCCATCGCACTGGCCGCCGGTGCCAGCGACGTGATTGGCAACGCGCAAATTGTTGATACCCTGGACGAAGCGCTGGCGGGTTGCAGTCTGGTCGTCGGTACCAGCGCGCGTTCCCGTACGCTGCCGTGGCCAATGCTGGACCCGCGCGAATGCGGCCTGAAAAGTGTCTCAGAAGCGGAACAGGCGCCTGTGGCGCTGGTGTTTGGGCGTGAGCGCGTCGGCCTGACCAATGACGAACTGCAGAAGTGCCATTACCACGTCGCGATTGCGGCGAACCCGGAATACAGCTCGCTGAACCTGGCGATGGCGGTACAGGTCATTGCCTACGAAGTGCGGATGGCCTGGCTGGCGACCCAGGAGAAAGTGGCAGAACCGAAAGAAGAGACCGCCTATCCGCTGGTGGACGATCTGGAGCGCTTCTATGGTCACCTGGAGCAGACGCTGCTCTCTACCGGTTTTATCCGCGAAGGCCATCCGGGGCAGGTGATGAATAAGCTGCGTCGTCTGTTCACCCGTGCGCGCCCGGAAAGCCAGGAGCTGAACATCCTGCGTGGAATTCTGGCGTCGATTGAGCAGAAGAATAAAGAGTAGTGTCGTCTGTTCGCCGGGTGGCGCTGCGCTTACCCGGCCTACAAAACCC
This sequence comes from Enterobacter cloacae complex sp. SHL021, assembly GCF_049237765.1. Taxonomy (NCBI): domain Bacteria; kingdom Pseudomonadati; phylum Pseudomonadota; class Gammaproteobacteria; order Enterobacterales; family Enterobacteriaceae; genus Enterobacter; species Enterobacter cloacae complex sp. SHL021. The sequence continues at coordinate 47,864 of NZ_JBMKJG010000005.1, forward strand.
GTAGGCCCGTGCAAGCGCAGCGCCGCCGGGCAAAAGAATACGGCACGGAAGGTTAAATACCTGACTAAAACAGTCAAGTAAATAGTTGACCAATTTAGTCAGGAATGTCAGACTTGGCCCTGCTATGCAATACCCCATTTTACTATAAAAAACCCCGGGCAGGGGCGAGTTTGAGGTTAAGTAAGACATGAGACTGACATCTAAAGGGCGTTATGCCGTAACCGCGATGCTGGACGTTGCGCTCAACTCCGAAGCGGGCCCGGTTCCGTTGGCTGATATTTCTGAACGACAAGGGATCTCCCTCTCTTATCTGGAACAGCTGTTCTCCAGACTGCGTAAAAATGGACTGGTTTCCAGCGTTCGTGGCCCAGGCGGCGGTTATCTGCTGGGTAAAGACGCGGGCAGTATTGCGGTTGGCGAAGTCATTAGTGCGGTTGACGAATCCGTTGACGCGACCCGTTGCCAGGGGAAAGGTGGCTGCCAGGGCGGCGATAAGTGCCTGACCCACGCTCTGTGGCGCGATCTGAGCGACCGCCTGACCGGCTTCCTGAACAACATCACCCTCGGTGAACTGGTGAATAACCAGGAAGTTCTGGATGTATCGGGCCGTCAGCACAGCCAGGAATCTCAACGCAGCACCCGCGCGCAGGACGCTATCGACGTTAAATTACGCGCGTAATAAAAAGATAAGTATTTCAGAATCAGGCCGGGGCGAAGCTGCCCCGTGTACTCGGTCGTACATCCAGCCGGTTGCCTGATTCCTTGCATTGAAGCGATGTACGGAGTTTATAGAGCAATGAAATTACCGATTTATCTCGACTACTCCGCAACCACGCCGGTGGACCCGCGTGTTGCCGAGAAAATGATGCAGTGTCTGACCCTGGACGGAAACTTTGGTAACCCAGCTTCCCGTTCACACCGTTTTGGCTGGCATGCTGAAGAGGCGGTGGATATCGCCCGTAATCAGATTGCTGACCTGGTGGGTGCCGACCCGCGTGAGATTGTGTTCACCTCCGGTGCGACCGAATCCGACAACCTGGCGATCAAAGGTGCAGCCAACTTTTATCAGAAAAAAGGCAAGCACATCATCACCAGCAAAACCGAACATAAAGCTGTGCTGGACACCTGCCGTCAGCTCGAGCGTGAAGGCTTTGAAGTCACTTACCTGGCGCCACATAGCAACGGTATTATTGACCTGAAAGAGCTCGAAGCGGCGATGCGTGATGACACCATCCTGGTTTCCATCATGCATGTAAACAACGAAATCGGCGTGGTGCAGGATATCGCGACCATCGGCGAAATGTGCCGTGCGCGCGGCATCATCTATCACGTTGATGCGACTCAGAGCGTGGGCAAACTGCCTATCGACCTGAGCCAGCTGAAAGTCGACCTGATGTCCTTCTCCGGCCACAAAATCTATGGCCCGAAAGGTATCGGCGCGCTGTACGTTCGTCGTAAACCGCGTATCCGCATTGAAGCGCAGATGCACGGTGGCGGTCATGAGCGCGGCATGCGTTCCGGTACGCTGCCTGTTCACCAGATCGTGGGCATGGGCGAAGCTTACCGCATTGCGAAAGAAGAGATGGAAACCGAGATGGCGCGCCTGCGCACGCTCCGTAACCGTCTGTGGGACGGCGTGAAAGATATGGAAGAAGTGTATCTGAACGGCGATCTCGAGCAGGGCGCACCCAACATCCTCAACGTGAGCTTCAACTATGTTGAAGGCGAATCGCTGATCATGGCGCTGAAAGACCTGGCGGTCTCTTCCGGTTCTGCCTGTACATCTGCAAGCCTTGAGCCATCCTACGTGCTGCGCGCGCTGGGTATGACTGACGAGCTGGCACACAGCTCTATCCGTTTCTCTTTAGGTCGTTTCACTACCGAAGAAGAGATTGACTACACCATCAAGCTGGTTCGCAACTCCATCGGCCGTCTGCGTGACCTTTCTCCACTGTGGGAAATGTTCAAGCAGGGCGTGGATCTGAACAGCATTGAATGGTCACATCACTAATCGGTACATAAGGAGAATTCAATCATGGCATACAGCGAAAAAGTAATCGATCATTACGAGAACCCGCGCAACGTTGGCTCTTTTGACAACAGCGACGAGAGCGTAGGTAGCGGTATGGTTGGCGCGCCAGCTTGTGGCGACGTGATGAAGTTGCAGATTAAAGTCAACAATGAAGGTATCATTGAAGACGCGCGCTTCAAGACCTACGGCTGCGGTTCCGCTATCGCCTCCAGCTCCCTGGTCACCGAGTGGGTGAAGGGCAAGTCTCTGGACGAAGCACAGGCAATCAAGAACACGGATATTGCTGAAGAACTCGAACTGCCACCGGTGAAAATTCACTGTTCTATCCTGGCAGAAGACGCGATCAAAGCCGCCATTGCGGATTACAAAAGCAAACGTGAAGCAAAATAATTGAGGTTTGAGTATGTCGATTACCCTTAGCGACAGCGCTGCCGCGCGAGTAAGCTCTTTTCTGGCGAACCGTGGTAAAGGCTTTGGCCTGCGACTGGGCGTACGTACCTCCGGCTGTTCTGGTATGGCTTACGTACTGGAGTTTGTTGACGAACCAGCGTCCGATGACACTGTGTTTGAAGACAAGGGCGTGAAGGTGGTGGTCGATGGCAAAAGCCTGCAATTCCTCAACGGCACTCAGCTGGACTTTGTAAAAGAAGGCCTGAACGAAGGGTTCAAATTCACGAACCCGAACGTCAAAGACGAGTGTGGTTGCGGCGAAAGCTTCCACGTTTAATCGCGCGTCATCCGAAACCCCACCGTGGCTTTATTCGCTACGCGTGGGGTTTGTTCTAACAGGCTACCCCTGAGATTGTTATGGATTACTTCACTCTCTTCGGTTTACCCGCTCAATACCCGATTGATCTCCAGGCGCTGACGATCCGTTTTCAGGACCTGCAGCGTCAGTATCATCCGGACAAATTCGCCAGCGGTACTCAGGCTGAACAACTGGCTGCGGTGTCGCAATCCGCGACCATCAACCAGGCCTGGCAGACGCTGCGCCATCCGCTGGCGCGTGCAGAATATCTGCTTTCGCTCCACGGCTTTGATCTGGCGAGCGAACAACACACCGTACGCGACACGGCGTTTCTGATGGAACAGCTTACGCTTCGCGAAGAGCTGGATGAGATTGAACAGGCCAAAGACGAAGCGCGTCTGGAAGGGTTCATCACGCGCGTGAAGGGCATGTTTGATACCCGGCATCAGCAGATGGTGGCACAACTGAACAACGAGACCTGGGACGTGGCGGCAGACACTGTGCGCAAACTCCGTTTTCTCGATAAACTGCGAAGCAGTGCTGAACAACTCGAAGAAAAGCTGCTCGATTTTTAATTTCGGAAGCAATTATGGCCTTATTACAAATTAGTGAGCCTGGCTTAAGTGCCGCACCGCACCAGCGTCGTCTGGCGGTGGGTATTGATCTTGGCACCACCAATTCCCTCGTGGCGACCGTGCGTAGCGGCCAGGCGGAGACGCTGGCTGACGAGCAGGGCCGCCATCTGCTGCCTTCCGTGGTCCACTACCAGCAGCAGGGCCACGCGGTGGGCTTTGATGCCCGCACTAACGCCGCGCGCGATCCGGCGAATACCATCAGCTCCGTTAAGCGGATGATGGGCCGCTCGCTGGCCGATATTCAGACCCGTTACCCGCATCTGCCGTATCAGCTGCAGGCCAGTGAAAACGGCCTGCCGATGATTGCGACTGCGGCCGGGCTGCTGAACCCGATTCGCGTATCCGCTGACATCCTTAAAGCGCTGGCGGAGCGTGCCACGGCAACGCTCGGCGGCGATTTAGACGGTGTGGTGATTACCGTTCCGGCTTACTTTGATGACGCACAGCGTCAGGGCACCAAAGACGCCGCGCGTCTGGCGGGCCTGCACGTGCTGCGCCTGCTGAACGAACCGACAGCGGCAGCGATTGCCTACGGCCTCGACTCCGGTCAGGAAGGGGTGATTGCGGTTTACGATCTCGGCGGCGGTACCTTTGATATCTCGATCCTGCGCTTAAGCCGTGGGGTGTTTGAAGTGCTGGCGACCGGCGGGGACTCCGCGCTGGGCGGCGATGACTTTGACCATCTGCTGGCGGATTACATTCGCGAGCAGGCGGGTATCAGCGATCGCAGCGATGCGCGCGTACAGCGTGAACTGCTGGATGCGGCCATCGAGGCCAAAATTGCGCTAAGCGATGCTGAGTCAGTCAGTGTGAACGTGGCGGGCTGGCAGGGTGAGATTGCCCGTGAACAGTTTAACGATCTGATCGCCCCCCTGGTGAAACGCACGCTGTTAGCCTGCCGTCGTGCGCTGAAAGATGCCGGCGTTGAGGCGGATGAAGTGCTGGAAGTGGTCATGGTGGGTGGTTCCACCCGCGTACCGTTGGTGCGTGAGCGTGTAGGCGAATTTTTTGGCCGCACGCCGCTGACCTCCATTGACCCGGACAAAGTGGTTGCCGTGGGCGCGGCGATTCAGGCGGATATTCTGGTCGGCAACAAGCCGGACAGTGAAATGCTGCTGCTGGACGTTATCCCGCTGTCGCTGGGGTTAGAGACCATGGGCGGACTGGTGGAGAAAGTCATTCCGCGCAACACCACCATTCCGGTGGCACGTGCGCAGGAGTTCACTACCTTTAAAGACGGTCAGACGGCCATGTCCATTCACGTGATGCAGGGCGAACGCGAACTGGTGCAGGACTGCCGCTCGCTGGCGCGCTTTGCGCTGCGGGGCATTCCGGCGCTGCCTGCGGGCGGGGCGCATATTCGCGTCACCTTCCAGGTGGATGCAGACGGCCTGCTGAGCGTCACGGCGATGGAAAAATCGACTGGTGTCGAATCGTCCATTCAGGTGAAGCCGTCCTACGGCCTGACCGATGGCGAAATCGCCTCCATGATTCAGGACTCAATGAGCTACGCCGAGCAGGATGTGAAGGCGCGTATGCTGGCCGAACAAAAAGTGGAAGCCGCACGCGTGCTGGAAAGCCTGAACGGCGCGCTCGCTGCCGATGCCGCGCTGTTAAGCGCCGCTGAGCGTCAGGTGATTGACGAGGCTGCTGCGCACTTAAGCGTGGTCGCCCAGGGCAATGACGCTGATGCAATAGAAGAAGCCATTAAAAACGTTGATAAACAAACCCAGGACTTTGCTGCTCGCCGCATGGACAAATCTGTCCGCGTCGCGCTGAAAGGCCAGTCCGTGGACGAGGTTTAATATGCCAAAGATTGTTATTTTGCCTCATGCGGACCTCTGTCCGGATGGCGCTGTTCTGGAAGCGAAGACCGGTGAAACCATTCTCGATGTTGCCCTGCGTGCAGGTATCGAAGTGGAACACGCCTGTGAAAAATCCTGTGCCTGCACAACATGCCACTGCATCGTGCGTGAAGGTTTCGACTCGCTTGCCGAGAGCACCGAAGACGAAGATGACATGCTGGATAAAGCATGGGGTCTGGAGCCCGACAGCCGCTTAAGCTGCCAGGCAGCGGTGACCGACGAAGATCTGGTCGTGGAGTTCCCACGCTACACCATCAACCACGCACGCGAGCATTAATATGGGACTGAAGTGGACAGACAGCCGTGAAATCGGCGAAGCGCTCTACGACGCTAACCCGGATCTCGATCCAAAAACCGTACGCTTCACCGATATGCATCAGTGGATCTGCGATTTAGAGGATTTTGACGACGATCCCAACGCATCCAATGAAAAAATTCTGGAGGCGATTCTGTTAGTCTGGTTAGATGAAGCAGAGTAAATCACGTAACGGGCTGCCTTCAGGCGGCCCGTTTGCTAATAAGGATAAATAAAATGACCGAAGCGATGAAGATTACGCTCTCTACGCAACCCGCCGATGCGCGTTGGGGCGAAAAAGCCACTTACAGTATCAACAACGACGGTATTACCCTGCACCTGACGGGCAACGACGATCTGGGCCTGATCCAGCGCGCCGCGCGTAAAATTGATGGGCTCGGCATTAAGCATGTCTCTCTGGCAGGCGAGGGCTGGGACACCGACCGCAGCTGGGCGTTCTGGGCCGGTTATAAAGGGCCAAAAGGCACCCGTAAAATTGAGTGGGCCAACCTTGACGAAGCCGGTCAAAAAGAGCTGGAAAGCCGCCTGACCATTATCGACTGGGTACGTGACACCATTAACGCACCGGCAGAAGAGCTGGGGCCGGAACAGCTGGCACAGCGCGCCGTTGACCTGTTGTGCGGCGTGGCCGGCGACAACATGTCTTATCGCATCACCAAAGGTGAAGACCTGCGCGAGCAGAACTACATGGGCATTCACACCGTGGGTCGTGGCTCTGAGCGTCCACCGGTGCTGCTGGCGCTGGACTACAACCCAACCGGCGATAAAGACGCGCCAGTATTTGCCTGCCTGGTCGGGAAAGGTATCACCTTCGATACCGGTGGCTACAGCCTGAAGCAGAGCGCGTTCATGGACTCCATGAAATCCGACATGGGCGGGGCGGCAACCATCACTGGTGCGCTGGCGTTTGCGATTACCCGTGGCCTGAAAAAACGCGTGAAGCTGTACCTGTGCTGCGCTGACAACATGGTAAGCGGTAATGCCTTCAAGCTCGGCGACATCATTCGCTACCGCAACGGCAAAAATGTTGAAGTGATGAACACCGATGCAGAAGGCCGTCTGGTGCTGGCTGATGGCCTGATCGACGCTTCTGCCCAGAAGCCAGAGTTGATTATCGATATGGCCACCCTGACCGGCGCGGCAAAAACGGCGCTGGGTAACGACTACCATGCGCTGTTCAGCTTTGATGACAAGCTGGCGGCCCGCCTGCTGGCAAGCGCCGCGGCAGAAAACGAACCGTTCTGGCGTCTGCCGCTGGCGGAGTTCCACCGCAGCCAGCTGCCGTCAAATTTTGCCGAACTGAATAACACCGCGAGCGCGGCATACCCGGCGGGTGCAAGCACCGCAGCAGGCTTCCTGTCCCACTTCGTTGAGAACTATCACGAAGGCTGGCTGCATATCGACTGCTCCGCAACCTACCGTAAAGCGGCAGTTGAGCAGTGGTCTGCGGGCGCGACCGGCCTGGGCGTGCGTACCGTGGCGAACCTGCTGACGGCTGAGTAATGCTTTTTGCCCTCACCCTAACCCTCTCCCTTGAGGGAGAGGGCCGGGGTGAGGGGGAAATTCGACATCTGGAATTGTTATGTCCGAAACCAAAAACGAATTAGAAACCCTGCTGGAACAGGCGGCGACCGAGCCCGCCCACCGTCCGGCATTTTTCCGCACGTTGCTGGAATCCACCGTCTGGGTGCCAGGAACCGCGGCGGAAGGTGAGCAGGATGTTGAAGACAGCGCGCTGGATCTGCTGCACTGGGAGAAAGACGACGGCACCTCGGTGATCCCGTTCTTTACCTCGCTGGAAGCGCTGCAGACCGCCGTTGAAGATGAACAGGCGTTCGTGGTGATGCCGGTACGCACGCTGTTCGAAATGACGCTGGGCCAGACGCTGTTCCTTAATGCGAAACTGCCGACCGGGAAAGAATTCACGCCGCGTGAAATCAGCCATCTGATTGGTGAAGAGGGTAACCCGCTCAGCACCCAGGAAGTGCTGGAAGGGGGCGAAACGCTGCTGCTCTCTGAAGTGGCCGAACCGCCAGCGCAGATGATCGATTCCCTGACCACGTTGTTCAAAACCCTGAAGCCGGTAAGACGCGCGTTCCTCTGTTCGATTAAAGAGCAAGCGGATGAACAGCCGGTACTGTTGATTGGTATTGAAGCTGACGGTGATATTGATGAGATCATCCAGGCGGCGGGCAGTGTGGCCACTGATACGTTGCCGGGCGATGAGCCAATTGATATCTGCCAGGTGAAGAACGGTGAGAAGGGCATCAGTCACTTTATTACCGAGCACATCACACCGTTCTATGAGCGTCGCTGGGGCGGTTTCCTGCGCGATCTCAAAACCAACCGCATCATCTGATTACAGCGGGGTGACTGTCACCCCGTTGCTTCCAGCAGCAGTAAATCCATCAGCAGTACCAGATTCGACTCAAACGACGTCACCCCTGCGGCTTCCGCGGCGTAATGCACCGCCTCGTCATAGAGAGCGAAGTGCACGTCCGCCATGCCCGCCAGCGTATTGGCCGAGGCGCGGGTAAACGCGACAATCGTCATCCCGACGTTTTTGGCGATCCGCGCTTTATCCAGCACCTGCTCTGTTTCGCCGCTGCGCGAGACGGCAATAAATACCTGATAACGGGCGGCGTTGCTGAGGAAAATGTTCCGGCTGTCACCCGGCCCGGAGATAAACGCCGTTTTCCCCAGCACCTGCAGTTTTTTGGTCAGGTATTCGGCAAACAGATAGGAAAACCCGGCACCGTAGAGAAAGAAGCTCTCTTTGTGACGCAGCAGGTCGGCAAACTGCAGACGCTTCTCATCGGTCACCCACTGGAATGTCTGCTGATAGTTGGCAATAAACTGGCTGAACAGCGCGGGCAACTGCGGAAGGGCGTTTCCTTGAGTCGTAATATGCGGCGTGTCGGTGAGGAGCTGTTTGCAGTGCCAGATAAACTCGCTAAACCCGCTGAACCCCAGCTTCTGACACAGCCGCATAATCGTCGCGGTAGAGACAAATGTCGCCTGCGCCAGTTCCCGCACCGTGATGTTACCCACCAGCAGTGGATGCTCCGTGAGGTGGGCGAGTACGCGATATTCCGCGCGGGTCAGCGATTCCCCGCGCGTTAACAGCGTGGCCAGGCGGTTATCCATTATTTCGCGGGTTCAACCGGCAGGTCGTCCCGCGCACCCCACTCACTCCAGGCGCCATCGTACAGCGTGACGTCGTTTACGCCGAGCGTGGCGAGCGCCAGGATCACCACGCAGGCCGTTACGCCGGAACCGCAGCTGGCAATAATCGGACGGTGTAAATCCACGCCCTGACGATCAAAAATCGCGCGTAGCTCATCGGTGGTTTTCAGTTCGCCCTCAAACACCAGATCGCCCCACGGCACGTTCAACGCCCCCGGAATGTGTCCGCGTTTCAGGCCAGGGCGAGGTTCGTCCGCTTCAGCGTTAAAACGTGCGGCAGGACGCGCATCGACGATTTGAGCAGTGTTTTCATGGCTGACGACCAGCACGTCGGTCAGGCGTTTCACCACATTTGCGTCAAACGTCGCGTCAAAATCCCCCTCCGGCAGCGTCACGTCCCCCTGCTGCAGCGGCAGTTCGTCGCGCTTCCAGCCAGCCAGACCCCCCGCCAGAATCGAGACTTTCTCGACGCCGAAGTTTTTCAGCATCCACCACGCGCGCGGGGCAGAGAAGAGGTTACCTTCATCATAAACAACGAGGTGTTTGTCTTTGCTGATGCCCAGCTCGCGCATCGCTACGGAGAAGGCTTCCGGGCGCGGCAGCATGTGCGGCAGAGGGGAGGTGTGATCGGAGAGGGCTTCGATATCATAAAATACCGCGCCCGGCAGGTGCCCTGCGCGGTATTCACCGGGAACGTCACGATGCTCCTGGCCCGGAGGAGCCATACGCGCGTCAATAATCTGCACTTCAGGATCGTCGCCGTGCTCAATCAGCCAGTCGGCGGCGACAAAATATGAGGTGGACATGGGTTGCCTCCATTCTTTTCCGTAAAAAAGGATTGTCGGTGTTTTTTCTGACACCGACAAGCAAACCACGTTCAACTCGCGAGCAAGCCCCTATTTTTTCACCGCTTCGCCGTTCTGCCAGGCTTTTTGCAGCGCAGGCCAGTACTCGCGGTTAGCCTCGATCATCTCATCCAGAATCGCTTTCGCGTGCTCCATGGTCGGCACGGTGCGGTTCAGGGTAAATGCCTGCAGCGCTTTCTCATAGCTCCCTTCAATGGTTGCTTCCACCAGCAGTTGTTCAGAGGCGAGCTGCTGTTGCAGCAGCGTCTGATGGAACAGCGGCACCTGGCCCACGCGGACAGGCTCTGGCCCCTCGGATGTGATATAAGCGGGAACCTCGACGACCGCATCGTACGACAGATTGGTAATTGCCCCGCGGTTTTCCACCATCACCAGATGACGGCTCCGCAGGTTGAAGGCCAGCGAGCAGGCGACATCGACGATAAACTCGCCGTGAACGCCAACGTGGAAGGCGTCCGGCAGGATCCCGGTACGCTTATATTCTTCGGCTGCGGCAAACAGCTTTTTCTCGCGCCCGTTCATCACTTCGTTAGCGCGGGTGTAGTCGGGGTTCTGATGCTCGACAATCTGGTTCGGCATCAGGTAGTACTGCAGATACGGGTTCGGCAGATACTCCGGGAAGTTATCCATGATCGGCTTGATGTTGCGCCAGGTTTTTACCCACGACGGATCGGAGTGCTGTGGGTCGGTTTTGGCGGCATCTTCCGTCAGCAGACCAAACTTCGCGATATGTTTACGCAGCTCCGGCAGCTTGTCCTCGCCGTCCACCAACACACGGGTAAACCAGCCGAAGTGATTCAGCCCAAAGTAGTCCACCTCCAGCTTGCGGCGATCGACCCCCAGAATGGCTCCCATGTTACGCATTGCGGCAACCGGCATATCGCAAATATTCAGCACGCGGGCGTTCGGCCGCAGGCGACGCACCCCCTCTGCGACGATTGCCGCCGGGTTGGAGTAGTTTACGATCCATGCTTTTTCATGCGCGTAGCGATCCACCAGATCGATAAGCTCGACCATTGGCAGGATCGTACGCAGCCCGTAAGCCAGCCCGCCGGGGCCGCAGGTCTCCTGACCAACTACGCCGTGTCGCAGCGGGATCTTCTCATCCTGCTCGCGCATTTTATACTGGCCAACGCGCATCTGGGCGAAGACGAAGTGTGCGCCGCTGAAGGCCACTTCCGGGTCATTGGTGACGGTAAATTTGATGCTCTGGCTGTGGTCGCGGATCACTTTTTCCACCACCGGGGCTATCGTGTTCTGACGCGCCTCGTCGATGTCGTAGAGGCGGATTTCGGCCAGCGGGAAGTCCTGCAGACGCACCATCAGGCTTTTCACAATACCTGGCGTGTAGGTGCTACCGCCGCCAGCAATCGACAGAATGAATGGGGGTGTAAACATCTTTAGCTCCTTTCAGAGAAACGTCTCAACGGCTTCTCGCATTTTTTTGACATGCAGCCCGTAGACCACCTGAACGTTGTTACCTTGTTTGATAATCCCTTTTGCGCCGGTCGCTTTCAGGCGCGGCTCATCAATGATGGCGACATCCTTCACCGTCACACGTAAGCGGGTGTAGCAGTTATCCACCACTTCAATATTTTCCCGGCCGCCCAGACCGACGACGATGGAATCACCCAGCCCGTCGTTATTGCCCTTCGCCTGGTACTCCTGTTTGCTGTAAAGGCGCGTCTCCTGATCCTCATCTTCACGGCCTGGCGTTTTCATGTTGAAACGCAGGATCAGGAAGCGGAACACCACAAAGTAGAGGGCGAACATGATCAGCCCGACCACGATGTACATCGGCCAGTTGGACTTCTCCGTGCCGAGCGGCAGGTTGTAGAGAATAAAATCGATAATCCCGTTAGCGCCGATGGCGTGAACACCCAGCAGGGAGAACAGCATCATCCCGATACCCGTCAGCACCGCGTGCACCACGAACAGCAGCGGGGCGACAAACAGGAAGGAGAACTCGATGGGCTCGGTGACACCGACCAGCAGCGAAGTGAGCGCCGCCGGGATCAGAATCGCTTTTGCTGCCGCTTTACGCTCCGGCTTTGCGGTCATGTACATCGCCAGCGCCGCCGCCGGCAGGCCAAACATCTTGCTGATGCCGCGCGCATCCCATACCACCGTGCTGCTGAGCTGTTTCACCTCCGGACAGGCCATCTCCGCGAAGTAAATGTTGCGCGCGCCCTGATAAACCGTACCGCACACCTCTTGCGTGCCGCCCAGTTCGGTATACAGGAATGGGGTATAGACCAGATGATGCAGACCGGTGGGCACCAGAATGCGCTCAAGGAAGCCGTAGATCGCCACGCCGAACGGACCGGAACCTTTGATGGCAAGCGCCATTGCGCTAATGCCGTGCTGGGCAAACGGCCACAGCTCGCTCATCACTACGCCGAGCAGCATGGAAACGGGCAGCATCACAATGGCGACAAAACAGTGACCAGAGTAAATCGCCATCGCGCCGTTAAACTGTACGCCGGAGTATTTGTTGTACAGGTATCCGGAAAGCGCGCCGGTCAGGATCCCGGCGAACACGCCCATCTCCAGCACCTGAACGCCCAGCACCATGGTCTGCCCGGCGGCTTTCATCTGTGCTGCGGGTGCCAGTTCGCCCTGAAGCTGTAGCGTGACGTTCATGGCGTTGATAAACACCACAAACGTTACCAGCCCAATCAGCGCCGCGTAGCCTTTGTCCCGTGTTGCCAGACCAATCGGGATGCCGACGGCAAACACCAGGGCCAGGTTAACCAGCACCGACACGGCAGATTTGGCGATCAGCTGGCCGATGTTCTGGATCAGCGGATGGCCGAGAAACGGCAGATACTCGGCCAGGTTGCCATTGCCCAGCACATTGCCAAAGGCGATAAACAGACCGATGATCGGTAAAATAAGTACCGGTCCGTACAATGATTTTCCGAAATTTTGTAGGGCGTTCACGGCTCGTTTCATGGCTTTCTCTCTTATTGAACCGCGCACTCGGGGTGCGTCTTGAGCTTAAAACTAGCAGGCTCCCGGCGAGCTTATCCAGCTATCTTCTTGTTTTAAAAACAAATGACGTGAAAGGTAACATGTGACGTTTGACGTTGTGATCGGCGTAACATCACCACGTTGACGATGCGAGCCGCCTTCCAGATCCTAAAAATGGACTTTTTGTATTAACGAAACTTGCGGATAATACTTATCCGGAAGACGACCAACAGGCTCCATGGGCCAGGGACAAAGGATGAAACCGTTTCGCTTAGCCGCGCTCTCTCTTGCGCTGCTCACCACGTTTACGCTTGTCGGCTGTGATAACAGCGACGATAAACCTCAGGCTGCGGCTCCCGCGGCATCTACAGCAACCACACCAAAAGCGGCGGAAAAGCCAGACGCTGACAAGCTGGCAAAACTGGCGGCACAAAGTCAGGGCAAAGCGCTCACTCTGCTTGATGCCTCTGAAGTGCAACTGGACGGCGCCGCTACGCTGGTGCTGACATTTTCTGTTCCACTGAATCCGGATCAGGATTTCTCGAAAACCGTGCATGTCGTGGATAAGAAAAGCGGCAAGGTTGACGGGGCGTGGGAACTGGCGCCGAACCTGAAAGAGCTTCGTCTGCGCCATCTGGAGCCTAACCGCAATCTGGTCGTCACCGTGGAACGCGATCTGCAGGCGTTAAACAAAGCGACTTTTGGCATCGACTACGAAAAAGCCCTGACCACCCGGGATGTCGAGCCGACGGTCGGCTTCGCCAGCCGCGGGTCACTGCTGCCGGGTAAAGTGGTGGAAGGCTTGCCTGTCATGGCGCTCAACGTCAATAACGTGGACGTGAACTTTTATCGCGTGAAACCGGAGTCGCTGGCTTCATTCGTCAGCCAGTGGGAATACCGTAACTCGCTGACCAACTGGGAATCTGACAATCTGCTGAAGATGGCCGAGTTGGTTTATACCGGTCGTTTCGATCTTAACCCGGCACGCAACACGCGTGAAAAACTGCTGCTGCCGCTGAAAGATATCAAGCCGCTCCAGCAGTCGGGCGTCTATATCGCAGTGATGAATCAGGCAGGGCACTACAACTACAGCAATGCCGCCACGCTCTTCACCTTAAGCGATATTGGGCTGTCCGCTCATCGTTATCATAACCGTCTCGATATCTTCACCCAGAGCCTGGAAAACGGTGCGGCGCAATCCGGCGTAACCGTCACGCTGTTAAACGATAAAGGGCAGACCCTGGCTGAGGCGAACAGCGATGCCGACGGCCATGCAAAGCTCGAAACGGACAAAGAAGCCGCGCTGATCCTTGCCAGTAAAGATGGTCAGACTACGCTGCTTGACCTCAAGCTGCCGGCGCTCGATCTCGCGGAGTTCGACATTGCTGGTAGCCCGGGCTACAGCAAACAATTCTTTATGTTTGGCCCGCGTGACCTCTATCGCCCAGGCGAAACGGTGATCCTGAACGGCTTACTGCGCGACAGCGACGGTAAACCGCTACCCGCGCAGCCGGTGAAGCTGGATGTGCTTCGCCCGGACGGGCAGGTAGCGCGTACCGTCGTCGTCCAGCCGGAGAATGGTCTCTATCGCTTTAACTATCCGCTGGACAGCGGGGCGCAAACCGGCATGTGGCATATCCGCGCCAATACGGGCGATAACCAGCAGCGTCTGTGGGACTTCCATGTCGAAGATTTTATGCCAGAGCGTATGGCGCTGAATCTGAGCGGACAAAAAACGCCGGTTTCACCGCAGGATAACGTCGACTTTAACGTGGTGGGATATTACCTCTACGGCGCACCGGCCAACGGTAATGCCCTGCAGGGGCAGCTCTTTTTGCGTCCACTGCGTGAAGCGGTTCCGGCGCTGCCTGGCTTCCAGTTTGGCGATATCGCCGAAGACAACCTGAGTCGCAGCCTGGATGAAGTGCAGCTTACGCTTGATGAACAGGGGCGTGGGCAGGTCTCTACAGAAAGCCAGTGGAAAGAGGTGCACTCTCCGCTTCAGCTGATCCTGCAGGCCAGCCTGCTGGAATCAGGCGGTCGTCCGGTGACGCGTCGTGCTGAACAGGCTATCTGGCCAGCAGCCGAATTACCGGGTATTCGTCCTCAGTTCGCCAGCAAGGCGGTGTATGATTACCGCACCGATACCACCGTTAACCAGCCTATCGTCGATGAAAACGGCAACGCCAGTTTCGACATTGTCTATGCCGATGCCAGTGGGGCGAAAAAGGCTGTTTCCGGGTTACAGGTGCGCCTGATCCGCGAACGCCGCGACTACTACTGGAACTGGTCAGAAAGCGATGGCTGGCAGTCCCAGTTTGATCAAAAAGATCTCATTGAAGGCGAGCAGGAGCTGACCCTCAAGGCCGATGAAACGGGTAAAGTGACGTTCCCGGTAGAGTGGGGCTCCTATCGTCTGGAAGTGAAAGCGCCTGATGACGTGGTCAGCAGCGTACGTTTCTGGGCCGGGTACAGCTGGCAGGATAACAGTGACGGCACGGGAGCCGCGCGCCCCGACCGCGTGACCCTGAAACTGGATAAGCCTTCTTACCAGCCGGGTGACACCATCCAGTTGCATATCGCCGCACCTGCCGCAGGTAAAGGCTATGCGATGATCGAATCCAGCGAAGGGCCACTGTGGTGGAAAGAGATCGACGTCCCGGCCAACGGACTGGATCTGTCTATTCCGGTAGACAAAGCCTGGAAACGCCACGACCTCTATCTCAGCACGCTGGTGGTTCGCCCTGGCGATAAATCCAAATCCGCCACGCCGAAGCGGGCGGTTGGCCTGCTGCATCTGCCGATGGGGGATGAAAATCGCCGTCTGAATATCGCGCTGGATAACCCGCAGAAAATGCGCCCTAACCAGACGCTTTCCGTGAAAGTAAAAGCCAGCGTTAAAGAGGGCCCGGTACCACAGAAAGTGAACGTGTTGGTCTCCGCGGTGGACAGCGGCGTGCTGAACATTACCGATTACGTCACGCCGGATCCGTGGCAGGCCTTCTTTGGTCAGAAGCGCTATGGCGCGGATATCTACGATATCTACGGCCAGGTGATTGAAGGCCAGGGACGTATGGCCGCGCTGCGTTTTGGTGGTGACGGCGATGAGCTTAAACGCGGCGGTAAGCCGCCGGTGAACCATGTCACCATTATCGCCCAGCAGGCACAGCCTGTGACGCTTGATGCGAATGGTGAAGGGTCCATCACCCTGCCAATTGGAGACTTCAACGGTGAGCTGCGTCTGATGGCGCAGGCCTGGACGGAAGAGGATTTCGGCAGCAGCGAAAGCAAAGTGATTGTGGCCGCGCCGGTCATTACCGAGCTTAATACGCCGCGCTTCCTGGCAAGCGGCGATACCTCACGGTTGACACTGGATCTCACTAACCTGACCGATCAGCCGCAAACGCTAAATGTGGCCTTAACCACGACCGGCAAGCTGTCGCTGGAAGGGGCACAGCCGCAGCCTGTCAAACTGCCACCGGGTGCGCGCAGCACGCTGTTTATTCCGGTGCGTGCACTGGAAGGTTACGGTGACGGCGAAGTGACGGCGCAGGTAACAGGACTTCAGCTGCCTGGCGAGACCTTCGCTCCGCAGCAGAAGAGCTGGAAAATCGGCGTCCGTCCTGCGTTCCCGGCGCAGACGGTGAATACCGGGGCCATGCTGAACCCGGGTGAGTCCTGGACTGCGCCAGGGCAGCATATCAACGGCTTCTCTCCCGCTACATTGCAGGGACAACTGCTGCTTAGCGGCAAACCGCCGCTTAATCTGGCGCGCTATATCCGTGAGCTGCAGGCATATCCTTATGGCTGTCTTGAACAAACCACCAGTGGCCTGTTCCCGTCTCTCTATACCAACGCGTCACAGCTGAAGGCGCTTGGCATTAAAGGCGACACGGACGACAAACGTCGTGCTGCCATTGATATTGGCATCTCCCGCCTTCTGCAGATGCAGCGTGATGACGGTGGTTTTGCGCTCTGGGATAAAAACGGTCCGGAAGAGTACTGGCTGACTGCCTATGTCACGGACTTCCTGGTGCGTGCCGGTGAGCAGGGCTACAGCGTGCCGACGGATGCGGTCAATAATGCCAATAGCCGACTGCTCCGCTACCTGCAGGATCCGGGCATGATGTCCATCCGCTACAGCGACGATACTCAGGCCAGCAAATTTGCCGTGCAGGCCTATGCCGCACTGGTACTGGCGCGCCAGCAAAAAGCCCCGCTGGGTGCGTTGCGTGAAATCTGGGATCGTCACGGGCAGGCGGCTTCCGGTCTGCCGCTGATGCAGCTCGGTATGGCACTCAAACTGATGGGGGATGCCCCGCGCAGCCAGCAGGCGCTGGATCTGGCCCTCAAAACGCCGCGCAACGACAGCAGAAACTGGATGGCGGATTACGGTAGCGCGCTTCGTGATAACGCGCTGATGCTCTCCCTTCTGGAGGAATACAAGCTGCTGCCGGATGCGCAAAATAGGCTGCTGAATGCCCTGTCTGAACAGGCCTTCAGCCAGCGCTGGCTGTCTACGCAGGAGAGTAACGCGCTGTTCCTGGCCGGACGTTCGCTACAAACTCTGTCCGGAGCATGGCAGGCGGAAACCTCACTCTCGGGTAGCGCATTGAGCGGTGACAAGGCGCTGGTGCAGAATATGAATGGCGATCAGCTTGGTGCGCTGCAGGTGACCAACACCGGCACGACACCGCTGTGGGTGCGTCTGGATAGCACCGGTTACCCGGACTCAGCCCCTCAGCCATCCTCGAATGTTCTGCAGATTGAACGCCATATTCTGGCAACCGACGGCAGTTCGAAATCGCTCTCTTCGCTGAAGAGCGGTGAGCTGGTGCTGGTATGGCTGGAAGTGAAGGCCAGCCAGAACGTGCCGGATGCGCTGGTGGTGGATCTCCTCCCGGCGGGTCTGGAGCTGGAGAACCAGAACCTGGCAAGCAGCAGCGCCAGCCTGCAGGACAGCGGCAGCGAAGTGCAGAACCTGCTTAGCCAGATGCAGCAGGCGGATATTCAGCATATGGAGTTCCGCGACGACCGCTTTGTGGCCGCAGTGCCGGTAAACGAAGGGCAGCCGGTTACGCTGGTTTATCTGGCGCGCGCCGTGACGCCGGGAACGTACCAGGTACCGGTGCCGCTGGTGGAGTCCATGTATGTTCCGCAGTGGCGGGCAACGGGTGCGGCCAGTGGCCCGCTGATTGTTGTACCGTAATATGTCAGTTGCACGTCTGATACGCTCCCGCTGGCTGTGGCTGGCGGGGGCGCTTCTCATTTTATGGGGGCTGATTGTCGCCGCCGACCGCCTCTGGCCGTTGCCGCTGAAAGAGGTTAACCCCGCCCGGGTGGTGGTGGATGAGAAGGGCACGCCGCTCTGGCGTTTTGCCGACAGCGAAGGGATCTGGCGTTATCCGGTCACGATTGAAGAGGTCTCTCCTCGCTATCTTGAGGCCCTGATCCAGTATGAAGATCGCTGGTTCTGGGAGCATCCAGGCGTGAATCCTTTCTCTGTGTTGCGCGCTGCCTGGCAGGATCTGACGTCCGGTAAGGTTGTCTCCGGGGGCAGCACGCTGACCATGCAGGTTGCGCGTCTGCTGGATCCGCATCCGCGCACCTTTGGCGGTAAAATTCGTCAACTCTGGCGGGCGATGCAGCTTGAATGGCACCTCTCCAAGCGCGAGATCCTCACCCTCTACCTTAACCGCGCCCCCTTTGGCGGGACGCTCCAGGGAATAGGTGCTGCAAGCTGGACCTATCTGGGTAAACCGCCATCACAGCTCAGCTATTCCGAAGCGGCCCTGCTGGCGGTGCTACCTCAGGCCCCCAGCCGTTTACGCCCGGACCGCTGGCCGGCGCGGGCGGAAGCGGCGCGCAACAAAGTGCTCGACCGGATGGTAACGCAGGGCGTCTGGTCAGCCCGACAGGTTAACGAATCCCGTGAAGAGCCGGTATGGCTGGCTCCCCGGCAGATGCCCCAGTTGGCGCCGCTCTTCGCACGTATGATGCTGGGAAAAAGCCGTGATACCAAAATTGTCACCACTCTGGATGCCGCCTTACAACGGCAACTGGAAGAGCTGGCAATGAACTGGAAATCCCGCCTGCCGGCGCGCAGTTCGCTGGCGATGATCGTCGTGGATCATACCAATATGAAAGTGCGCGGCTGGGTCGGTTCGGTGGATATTAACGATGACACCCGCTTCAGCCATGTGGATATGGTGAGTGCGATCCGATCCCCGGGATCGGTACTGAAACCTTTTATCTACGGTATGGCGCTCGACGATGGATTGATCCATCCCGCTTCGCTGCTTCAGGATGTTCCCAGGAAAACCGGTGATTATCGTCCCGGTAACTTTGACAGCGGATTCCATGGGCCGGTGAGCATGAGCGAAGCGCTGGTGCGCTCCCTTAATCTGCCTGCCGTGCAGGTGCTGGAGGCGTACGGGCCTAAGCGTTTTGCCGGCATGCTCAGCAACGCAGGGTTGCCGCTTATTTTGCCTGCGGGGGCGCAGCCAAATCTGTCGTTGATCCTGGGCGGGGCGGGAGCGCGGCTGGCAGATATTACTGCTGCCTACAGCGCTTTTGCCCGCCACGGTAAAGCTGGAAGGCTGCGCTTACAGCCAGGTGATGCGCTGGTTGAACGTCCGCTGTTGTCACCCGGCTCGGCCTGGATTATTCGCCGTATTCTGGCGAATGAAGCCCAACCGTTACCGGATAACGCACTGCCGCAGGTAGCGCCGCTGGCATGGAAAACGGGCACCAGCTACGGCTACCGCGATGCCTGGGCCATTGGCCTGAATGCGCGTTACGTGATTGGCATCTGGACCGGAAGGCCGGACGGCACGCCCGTGGCGGGACAGTTTGGTTTTGCCAGTTCCGTGCCGCTGTTAAATCAGGTGAATAACCTGCTTCAGTCGCGCTCAACGATAGACGAAGCGCGCCTGCCACGCGATCCGCGCCCGGAAAGCGTCGGGCGAGGCGTGATCTGCTGGCCTGGCGGGCAATCGTTGCCGGAGGGCAGTGAAAACTGCCGTCGACGCCTGTCGACCTGGCTGCTGGAAGGTAGTGAGCCGCCGACGCTGTTGCTGCCGGAGCAAGAGGGCATCCGCGGGATCCGTTTCCCGATCTGGCTGGATAAAACCGGCAAACGCGTGGCGGCAGATTGCCCGGATGCCATAGAGAAAGTGCTGGACGTCTGGCCGTTACCCCTGGAGCCGTGGCTGCCCGCAGCGGAAAAAAGAGCGGCACGTCTTCCCGCACCCTCAACGGTTTGTCCACCGCTGGATGATAACAATGCGGCACCGCTAATGATTTCGGGTGTCAGAGAGGGGGCGGTCATTAAGCGTCTTCCGGGTGAGGAAAAAGTGACAATTTCCGTCACGACCAGCGGGGGAGAAGGGCAGCGATGGTGGTTTTTAAATGGCGAGCCTCTTGAACATAAAAATCGGAATTTTTCAATGCAGTTATCTTTGCCCGGTAAATATCAATTAGTTGCAATGGATGAGGCCGGGAAATTGGCTACGCTTAATTTTGAATTAAGCCGCTAACCCCTACTCCCTATTAATTAGCTTGATAATAATCAATGTTCGTTCCTGCGAAAAAACGAGAATGCGTTTTTATTTGAAGGAATGAGCAATGACAAAAATAAAAAGCCAGGGAGACGGCCTTTTACCCGCTGTATCCCGACGTCAGTTTATCCAGGCCGGGTCGGCGCTTGCTGCCCTGCCGTTTGTCGCCCGCGTAGGCAAAGCAGAAGCGAGTGAAGGCACCGCCGCACAAGACGAGCCTGCGGAAAACATTATTCAGACCTGCAGCACATTTGACTGCGGGGGGAAGTGTGATATTCGGGCCCACGTCAACGATGGCGTAGTGACCCGAATTTCCACGCGCCCGGATAATGAGCTGGATCCGCAAATGCCAGTGATGCGCGCCTGCGTTCGTGGCCGGGCTTACCGGAAATTTGTTTACCATCCTGACCGTTTAAAATATCCGATGAAACGCGTGGGTAAGCGCGGTGAAGGAAAATTTGAACGTATTTCGTGGGATGAAGCTACCACGCTTATTGCCGAACGGTTAAAAACGATCACGCAACAATATGGCGCAGCCTCGCGCTATGTTCATGTGGGTACGGCGGTTTCCGGGGGCACCTTTTCCGGGGATAAGATGGTCCGTCGTTTGCTCAACTTAACCGGCGGATACCTTGAAAGCTATCATTCGGTCAGTATGGGCAATACAGCTGCCGCGACGCCTTACACCTACGGCACCGCCGCCAGCGGCAGTTCGCTGGATACACTGCAGGATACCCGGCTGGTGATCCTCTGGGGTCATAACCCAACGGAGACCATTTTTGGTCACAGCAACTACTATTTCCAGAGGATGAAGCAAAACGGCACGCGTTTTATCGTGGTTGATCCACGCTACTCAGATACCGTTTCATCCCTTGCCGATCAATGGATCCCCTTATTACCGACGACCGATAACGCGCTGATGGACGCGATGATGTACGTTATCGTCACGGAAAACCTGCACGATCGTGAATTTATTCAGCGCTATACGCTGGGCTTCGATGAAGCCTCAATGCCTGAAGGTGTGCCCGCCAACGAGTCTCTTGTCGCCTATCTGACCGGTGCGAAAGATGGAGTGGTGAAAACTCCCGAATGGGCAGAGCAAATTACCCATGTGCCAGCGCAGACCATCCGGCAGCTGGCACGCGACTATGCCACAACAAAACCTGCCGCGTTAATTCAGGGCTGGGGTCCACAGCGCCACAACTGCGGCGAACGCACCGCGCGTGGCTCTACGCTGCTGGCAACGCTGACGGGCAATGTTGGCGTAAAAGGTGGGTGGGCTGCAGGATATGGTGGTTGTGCCAACCGGAAATTTGCGGTCGGTCCTGACATGCCGGATAACCCGGTCAAAGCAAAAATATCGGTGATGAACTGGGTTCAGGCCGCTGACGATGCCTCACAGGTCACACCGGATGTCGGCCTGAAGGATGCTGAAAAGCTCGACAGTAATATCCGCATTCTGTTTTCTCTGGCGGGTAACTATCTTGCTAACCAGAACCCCGATCTGCACCAGGCGACACGGGTACTGGAAGACGAGTCGAAAATTCAGTTCATCGTTGCAAGCGATCTCTTCATGACGCCGAGTGCCCGCTATGCCGATCTTCTGCTGCCGGAAACCAGCTTTATGGAACGCTGGAATATCGGTGAAACCTGGGGGACCGCAAGCTATCTGATCCTGTCGGAAAAGCTGATCAAACCCGAATTTGAACGCCGTTCAGACTATGACTGGCTGCGCGAAGTAGCCGCTAAGCTGGGTATCGAACCGGCCTTCAGCCAGGGGTGGGATGAAAAGGCGTGGATTGAACACATATGGGAGCAGACACGCCTGGCGATGCCAGAGGAAAACTTGCCTGACTTCGCGACGCTGCAAAAGACGCGGCAACATCTCTTCAAAAGCGCACCGTATGTCGCTTTTGAGGACAATATTCGCGACCCGCAAAATCATCCCTTCCCGACGCCATCCGGAAAAATTGAGATCTTCTCGAAGCGTCTTTACGACATGCATCACCCGGAAATCCCTGCGCTGTCGCATTACGTGCCAGCCCATGAAGGACCGGAGGATGAACTGGCGAAGACGTTCCCGCTACAGCTCATTACCTGGAAGGGGAAAAACCGCGCCAACTCCACTCAGTATGCCAACCCATGGCTGATTGAGGTTCAACAGCAAAGGTTATGGATTAACCCACAGGACGCGCAAAAACGCGGTATTGCGCAGGGAGATACCGTGCGTATTCACAATGCACGGGGGATATGTGAAATCCCGGCCGAAGTCACGCCGCGCATCATGCCTGGCGTTGTTGCCATGCAGGCTGGCGCCTGGTGGCAGCCGGACGAGCGGGGCATTGATAAAGGTGGCTGCGCGAACGTGCTCAGCTCCGCCCGTATTACCGCACTTGCGAAAGGGAATTCTCATCAAACCATGCTGGTGGAGGTAGCAAAAGCATGAGTCAGTTTAAACACTACGCGCCGGTGAGCGACAAACAGCTGGGCTTCTATATCGACTCATCCCGCTGCTCGGGCTGCAAGGCCTGCCAGGTGGCATGCAAAGATAAAAACAACCTTGAACCCGGGCGTCGTTTCCGTCGCGTGTACGAAATCAACGGCGGGAATTTCATCCCAACCGGCCAGGGCGGCGTCAGCAATAACGTTTTTGCCTACACACTTTCTGTCTCCTGCAACCACTGTGCGGATCCTGTCTGCACCAAAAACTGCCCGACCACCGCGATGCATAAGCGTCCGGGTGACGGCATCGTGCGCGTCGATACGGATAAGTGCGTCGGCTGTGGATATTGTGCGTGGTCATGCCCCTATGGCGCGCCGCAGCTCAACGAGCAGACCGGGCAGATGTCCAAATGCGATTTTTGCGTGGATCTGCAGGCGAAAGGCGAACAGCCTGTCTGCGTGGCAACCTGTCCCCTTGAAGCAATCAAATTCGGGCCGATTGATGAACTTCGGGCGAAATACGGTGTGGTCTGTGACGTGAAGGGATTGCCTGATTCCTCCATCACCAAACCGAACCTGGTGATCAAAGCACATCAGGGCGCAGAGAAAGAGGGGACACGTCATGCATGAGTTACCGTTGCTGATTTTTACCCTGTTCCTTCAGGGATCGGTAGGCGTTACGCTCTGGCTGGTGCGCGGAGGCGCGCAGGCTTCGCCGCGTAACGCGCTGCTGCCTGCTGCCGGGGCATTCGTGCTGGCCTGCCTGGGGCTGCTCGCCTCGACGCTGCATATGGGCTACCCGCTCAATGCTCTTAACGCGCTGCGCCACGTATCCAGCTCCTGGCTGAGCCGTGAGATTGTATTTGCCAGCCTTTACCTTGCGGCGCTTGGTCTTGCGACGCTGCTGATGTTCGCGAAAAAACCAGGCTGGAAGCCGCTTCTGGCGGTGGCGGGTCTTGTCGGGCTGGTGGACGTTTTCTGCATGGCGCAGATTTATATCCATACGTCGGTTGTTACCTGGCAGCACATCAACACGCTGGTGCTGTTCATCGGCTCGGTGGGAATCATTGGCTCAGCCTGCGTGGCCGTTGGGGCGCCTTCCCGGATTAACCTGCGCGCGGCGGTTGTGATTATTACGCTGCTGGTGCTTGTGCGTCTGGTGATGCAGCCCGTCTGGCTGGCCGACATTACAGCCATGGACAACACCGTGGTGACATTCCCTCACGCTCCGTTACGGATGCTGGAGCAACTGCGCACGGTGCATCTGCTGAGCTGGTGCGTTTCCGTTGCGGGCATGCTGTGTTTTGCCGCGGGCGGTCTGAAGGCCGCGCGAGGCCCGGTGCTGCTGGGCAGCGCATTACTGATTGTGGGTGAGCTAATGCTGCGCTTCGTTTTCTTCAGTATTGGCTGATGGACGGATTAACGCTTATCCCGGCGATGGACGTGACGCATGCGTGCGTTCGTCGCCGTTTCCGCCATGCCTCCTGCCACGCCTGTGCGGACGCTTGCCCTGTGCAGGCGTTCTCTTTTACGGACTCGGGCGTTCTGATTGATGACAGCCGATGTATTGAATGCGGTGACTGCCTGTTTGTCTGTCCAGCCGGAGCCATTACCGGCATCGTACCGCGAAAACGCTTTTTGCGTGGAGATGCGCTTGTCGGGCCGTTTACGGAACGCGCACCCGGAGTGAATGAGCTGCTACTGTGGCACGCGCAATACCGCGTTCGTTTTATCAGTATTGAGGTGTAGCACCATCCAGACTGGCTGCTGGCGCTTGCCCGGCTTAATCTTACGCTTCGCCGACGCGGTGAAGCGGCGTGGGCATTTAAGCTCATCCCGCACAACGAGGTGAATCTCGCCCGCCGTGCGCTAATGCACGTTCCCCGCGAGGATGTTCGTGCCTGTCGCGTCATGCCCGGCCTGCGTGAGTTGCGAAGGGCTTTTCCCGCGTTTAGCGAGGCAGAGATCGCTCTCGACGCCGGAAAGTGCGTGCTGTGCGGGGCGTGCTGGCGAAGCTGTCAGGAAAAGGCGATTCGTTTTGAGAACGCCAGTCTGAGGGTGGAAACCGAATATTGCACCGGTTGCGGTGGTTGTGAAGCGGTTTGCCAGCATGCGGCGATAAAAGTGACACAAACAGAGGGAATAGCGAAAACGGTAACCATGCCCGCATATGAGGCTATTTGCCAGACGTGCCGCCGTCGGTTCTGGTCATTTACGCATGAAGAAAAGCAGTGCCCGCTCTGTTTCCACCATCACTACGGGATGCGAAATCTGTCCTGTTGCTAATCTTCGTCTCATTTTAAAAAAATGTTATGTATAACCATAGGCAATGGCGCTATTGCTCTTTATAATCCGCGCCACACCATACTCAGGTATGCAAAAACAACAGAACATTTTACAGAGGTTATCAATGGCTATTGAACGTACTTTTTCCATCATCAAACCAAACGCGGTGGCAAAAAACGTTATTGGCAGCATCTTCGCTCGCTTTGAATCAGCAGGGTTTAAGATCGTTGGCACCAAAATGCTGCATCTGACCGTTGAGCAGGCTCGCGGTTTCTACGCTGAGCATGAAGGTCGCCCATTCTTTGACGGTCTGGTTGAGTTCATGACCTCTGGCCCGATCGTGGTATCCGTGCTGGAAGGCGAAAATGCGGTACAGCGTCACCGTGACCTGCTGGGTGCAACCAACCCGGATAACGCGCTGGCAGGTACGCTGCGCGCTGACTACGCTGACAGCTTCACCGAGAACGGCACCCACGGTTCTGACTCTGTTGAATCTGCAGCGCGCGAAATCGCTTTCTTCTTCGCAGAAGGCGAAGTGTGTCCACGTACCCGTTAATTTAACGGTTTCGTTTACACATTATTTTCGTAAATGCCACGTGCAAACGTGGCATCCCTGCGCCAGACTTTGTACAATGCAACGCCCCGGACGAGCAGAACGCTTTCCGGGGCGTTTCTTTTCAACCCTCCATGGGCCATAACGTGTAACAACGAGGCCGGAAAATATTATGTCTGAATTAGTGAATACCTCCGAAGTCGCCACGCCTGCGGTTCCAAATAAAAATGGAAAAATTAACCTGCTGGATCTGAACCGTCAGCAGATGCGCGAGTTCTTTAAAGAGTTGGGCGAGAAGCCGTTTCGTGCCGATCAGGTCATGAAATGGATGTACCACTATTGCAGCGACAACTTTGATGACATGACTGACATCAACAAAGTGCTGCGCAACAAGCTCAAAGAAGTGGCTGAAATCCGCGCACCGGAAGTGGTGGAAGAACAACGCTCTTCAGATGGCACCATCAAATGGGCGATTGCCGTTGGCGATCAGCGTGTTGAAACCGTGTATATCCCGGAAGACGATCGCGCCACGCTGTGCGTCTCTTCTCAGGTTGGCTGTGCGCTGGAGTGCAAATTCTGCTCAACCGCGCAGCAAGGTTTTAACCGTAACCTGCGTGTATCGGAAATCATTGGCCAGGTCTGGCGTGCCGCGAAAATCGTTGGCGCGGCGAAAGTGACCGGAACCCGCCCAATTACCAACGTGGTGATGATGGGGATGGGTGAACCGCTGCTGAACCTGACTAACGTGGTTCCGGCAATGGAAATTATGCTGGACGATTTCGGTTTTGGCCTCTCCAAACGTCGCGTGACGCTCTCTACGTCAGGCGTGGTTCCGGCTCTGGATAAGCTGGGCGACATGATTGACGTGGCACTGGCCATCTCTCTGCATGCGCCAAACGATGAAATCCGCGACGAAATTGTGCCGATCAACAAAAAGTACAATATCGAAACCTTCCTTGCGGCGGTGCGTCGCTACCTGGAAAAATCCAACGCCAACCAGGGCCGCGTAACCATCGAGTACGTGATGCTCGACCACGTGAACGACGGTACCGAGCATGCGCATGAACTGGCTGCACTGCTGAAAGATACGCCGTGCAAAATCAACCTGATCCCATGGAACCCGTTCCCGGGAGCGCCGTATGGCCGCAGCTCGAACAGCCGTATCGACCGTTTCTCGAAGGTGTTGATGGAGTACGGTTTCACCACCATCGTGCGTAAAACCCGTGGTGATGATATCGATGCCGCATGCGGTCAGCTGGCGGGTGATGTGATTGACCGAACCAAACGTACCCTGCGTAAACGTATGCAGGGCGAGACGATTGCGGTCAAAGCTGTTTGATTATTATGCAATCACGGCGCATTATTGCGCCGTGAAGCATAATCTTACTGAATAATCAGTCAGATTCGTGATGACTGAGTAATAATTACGGTGCGTTTCATACGACTTTCGGGCAGTATGTAACGACGTAACAACAGTTTAGCTTCACGGGCAGGGCGCACTGTCATCTCCGGGCTGACAGTCTTATACTGACTGTTCAAGGTTAACTGACCAGAAGTTTCGCGGTGCGGGTGGCATTGTGACTCACCGGCACCTGAACCCTTATTTTTCACGTACCAGTAGTTGTAGCGAATGAATACTGAAGCCACTCACGACCAACATGAAGCACTCTCCACTGGCGTTCGTCTTCGCAACGCCCGTGAACAACTCGGACTCAGCCAGCAAGCCGTTGCAGAACGCTTGTGCCTGAAGGTTTCCACGGTTCGCGATATTGAAGAAGATAAGGCACCTGCCGATCTGGCTTCAACATTCTTGCGCGGGTATATCCGCTCTTACGCAAAACTGGTGCACATCCCCGAAGACGAATTACTGCCAATGATGGAGAAGCAGGCACCGGTTCGTGCAGCCAAAGTTGCACCGATGCAGAGCTTCTCTTTGGGCAAACGTCGTAAAAAACGTGATGGCTGGCTGATGAGCTTCACTTGGCTGGTGCTGTTTGTGGTGGTCGGTCTGACCGGCGCATGGTGGTGGCAAAACCACAAGGCGCAGCAGGAAGAGATCACCACGATGGCCGATCAATCCTCCGCCGAACTTAACCAGGCCGGAAACGGTAACGCGCAGAGCGTTCCACTGAGCACCGACAGCGCGGCAACGACCAGCGAACCACAAACTGCGACGACCGATACGCCAGCTACCGACGCTGCGCAGACCCCAGCGGCAACGGCTAACACGTCAGCGCCTCAGACGCAGGCTCCAGCGCAGGATCAAAACGCGGTGGTTGCACCTTCTCAGGCTCCTGTGGATACCGCAACGAACGCACCGGCGGTGAACACCGCTGCACCTCTGCCGACCGATCAGGCCGGTGTCGCAACGCCCGCGGTTGACCCTAACGCGCTGGTGATGAATTTCACTGCTGACTGCTGGTTAGAAGTCACTGACGCAACAGGTAAAAAACTGTTCAGCGGCCTGCAGCGTAAAGATGGCACGTTAAACCTAACCGGTCAGGCACCGTATAAACTTAAAATCGGCGCTCCGGCAGCGGTACAGATCCAGTATCAAGGAAAACCTGTCGATCTGAGCCGCTTTATCAGAACTAACCAGGTTGCACGTCTTACCGTTAATGCCGAACAATCAGCAGCACAGTAACAGACGGGCTACGCGGGAGATTTTTCATGCATAACCAGGCTCCGATTCAACGTAGAAAATCAAAACGGATTTACGTTGGGAATGTGCCAATCGGCGATGGGGCGCCTATCGCCGTCCAGTCGATGACCAATACGCGCACCACGGATGTGGAAGCGACGGTCAACCAAATCAAAGCCTTAGAACGCGTAGGCGCGGACATTGTTCGCGTCTCCGTGCCGACCATGGACGCCGCAGAGGCGTTCAAACTGATCAAACAGCAGGTCAGTGTGCCGCTGGTTGCAGACATCCACTTCGACTACCGCATTGCGCTTAAAGTTGCTGAATACGGCGTCGACTGCCTGCGTATTAACCCAGGCAACATCGGTAACGAAGAGCGTATCCGCATGGTGGTGGACTGCGCACGCGATAAGAACATCCCCATCCGTATCGGCGTGAACGCCGGTTCTCTGGAAAAAGATCTGCAGGAAAAGTACGGCGAACCCACGCCGCAGGCGCTGCTTGAATCCGCGATGCGTCACGTTGATCATCTGGATCGTCTTAACTTCGATCAGTTCAAAGTCAGCGTAAAAGCCTCTGATGTCTTCCTGGCGGTAGAGTCGTATCGTCTGCTGGCGAAGCAGATCGATCAGCCCCTGCACCTTGGGATCACCGAAGCGGGTGGCCTGCGCAGTGGCTCTGTCAAATCAGCCATTGGCCTGGGTCTGCTGCTCTCGGAAGGGATCGGCGACACCTTGCGCGTTTCGCTGGCGGCCGATCCGGTCGAAGAGATCAAAGTTGGCTTCGACATCCTGAAATCACTGCGTATCCGCGCACGTGGGATCAACTTCATTGCCTGTCCAACCTGTTCACGTCAGGAGTTTGACGTCATCGGAACCGTGAACGCCCTGGAGCAGCGTCTTGAAGACATCATCACCCCAATGGACGTCTCCATCATCGGTTGTGTGGTGAATGGTCCGGGTGAAGCGCTGGTGTCAACGCTGGGCGTCACCGGCGGTAACAAGAAAAGTGGTCTCTATGAAGATGGCGTTCGTAAAGATCGTCTGGATAATAGTGATATGATCGACCAGCTTGAAGCGCGCATTCGTGCCAAAGCGTCGATGATGGACGAAGCGCAGCGCATCAGCGTTCAGCAGGTTGAAAAATAACGTGATGGGAAGCGAAGTGCTTCCCATGTATGATTGAACCCATTCTTTGGGTTCTTTTTTGTATATAGAAAGAGAATAAACGTGGCAAAAAACATTCAAGCCATCCGCGGCATGAACGATTATCTGCCTGGCGAAACCGCCATCTGGCAGCGCATTGAAGGCACACTGAAACAGGTGCTCGGCAGCTACGGTTACAGCGAAATCCGTTTGCCGATTGTAGAGCAGACCCCGTTATTCAAACGCGCGATCGGCGAAGTGACCGACGTGGTTGAAAAAGAGATGTACACCTTTGAGGACCGCAACGGCGACAGCCTGACGCTGCGTCCTGAAGGTACGGCGGGCTGCGTACGCGCCGGCATCGAACATGGTCTCCTGTACAATCAGGAGCAGCGCCTGTGGTATATCGGCCCGATGTTCCGCCACGAACGTCCGCAGAAAGGTCGTTATCGCCAGTTCAACCAGCTGGGTGTGGAAGTGTTTGGCCTGCAAGGTCCCGACATTGACGCCGAGCTGATCATGCTGACCGCCCGCTGGTGGCGTGCGCTGGGCATCTCCGAGCACGTCTCTCTTGAGCTGAACTCTATCGGCTCTCTGGAAGCGCGTGCTAACTACCGCGATGCGCTGGTGGCGTTCCTTGAAGAGCACAAAGAGAAGCTGGACGAAGACTGCAAACGTCGCATGTACAGCAACCCGCTGCGCGTGCTTGATTCCAAAAATCCGGACGTGCAGGCGCTGCTGAACGATGCGCCTGCATTAGGCGATTATCTGGACGACGAGTCTCGCGAACACTTTGCTGGTCTTTGCAAACTGCTCGAAGCAGCAGGCATTGCCTATACCGTTAATCAGCGCCTGGTGCGCGGTCTGGACTACTATAACCGTACCGTGTTTGAGTGGGTTACCACCAGCCTCGGTTCGCAGGGCACCGTGTGTGCTGGCGGCCGTTATGACGGTCTGGTTGAGCAGCTTGGCGGCCGTGCCGCGCCTGCGGTTGGCTTCGCAATGGGCCTTGAGCGACTTGTTTTGCTGGTTCAGGCAGTTAATCCGGAATTTAAAGCAGATTCCGTTGTCGATATATACCTGGTGGCCTCAGGCGCGGAAACGCAGTCTGCGGCGATGCAGCTTGCTGAACGCGTGCGCGATGCACTGCCGGAGGTTAAGCTGATGACCAACCATGGCGGCGGCAACTTCAAAAAACAGTTTGCTCGTGCCGATAAGTGGGGCGCAAGTATTGCACTGGTGCTGGGTGAGTCCGAAGTGGCCAACGGCGAAGTGGTAGTGAAAGACCTGCGCTCTGGTGAGCAGACAACGGTAACGCAGGACGGCGTTGCGACGCACTTGCGCACTCTATTGGGCTAAGGAGAAGGACTGCGTGGAAATTTACGAGAACGAACACGACCAGGTCGACGCGATCAAACGCTTCTTTGCTGAAAACGGCAAAGCGCTGGTTGTTGGGGTTATTTTAGGTGTAGGTGCATTGATTGGCTGGCGCTACTGGAACAATCATCAGGCGGATTCCGCGCGCGGCGCGTCTCTGTCCTATGAAAATACCGTGAGCGCCATTCGTGCCGATCAGCCGCAAACGCTGACGGCAGCAGAGAAATTTGCCGCTGACAACAAAAACACCTACGGTGCGCTGGCCGCGCTGGAAGTGGCTCAGCAGTACATTGATAAGAACGAACTGGATAAAGCGGCTGCCCAGCTGTCGCAGGGGCTTGCGGCCGCCAGCGATGACAACCTGAAAGCGGTTATCAATCTGCGCCTGGCCCGTATCCAGGTTCAGCAGAAAAAAGCTGATGAAGCGCTGAAAACGCTCGATACCATCAAAGGCGAAGGTTTTGCTGCCATCGTTGCCGATCTGCGCGGTGAAGCACTGCTGAGCAAAGGTGATAAAGCGGGCGCGCGTAAAGCGTGGCAAGCTGGTGTAGATAGCAATGCATCCCCTGCGCTGAGCGAAATGATGCAGATGAAAATAAATAATTTGTCCGTCTGAGAGGGACCCGATGCAATTGCGTAAATTACTTCTGCCAGGACTGCTTTCTGTTACGTTATTGAGTGGCTGTTCACTGTTCAGTGGCGAAGAAGACGTTGTGAAAATGTCCCCGCTGCCGACGGTTGAAAACCAGTTTACCCCGTCAACCGCGTGGAGTACTTCCGTGGGCGATGGAATTGGTGATTTCTATTCCAACCTGCACCCGGCTTTTGCTGACAGCGTTATCTATGCGGCTGACCGTAAAGGTACCGTAAAAGCGCTTAACGCCGATGACGGAAAAGAAGTGTGGTCCGTTAACCTGGCGGAAAAAGACGGCTGGTTCTCCCGTAAACCTGCACTGCTGTCTGGCGGCCTGACCGTTGCCGGCGGTCACGTATATGTGGGAAGCGAAAAAGCACAGGTCTATGCCCTGAACACCAGCGACGGTTCTGTTGCCTGGCAAACCACGGTTGCCGGTGAGTCTCTGTCTCGTCCGGTGGTGAGCGACGGCCTTGTGCTGATCCACACCAGCAACGGCCAGCTGCAGGCGCTGAACGAAGCCGATGGTCTGGTGAAGTGGACCGTCAACCTGGATATGCCATCACTCTCCCTGCGCGGCGAATCTGCCCCGGCGACAGCCTTTGGTGCTGCCATTGTGGGTGGTGATAACGGTCGCGTGAGCGCAGTACTGATGCAGCAAGGTCAGATGATCTGGCAGCAGCGTATCTCTCAGGCGACGGGGTCAACTGAAATCGACCGTCTGAACGACGTCGACACGACGCCTGTTATTGTCAACGGTGTGGTTTATGCGCTGGCGTACAACGGCAACCTGACCGCGCTCGATCTGCGCAGTGGCCAGATCATGTGGAAACGTGAACTGGGCTCAGTGAATGATTTCATTGTTGATGGTAACCGCATCTATATGGTTGACCAGAACGACCGTCTGCTGGCGCTGAGCACCGATGGCGGCGTGACGCTGTGGACGCAAAGCGATCTGCTGCACCGTCTGCTGACCGCACCGGCGCTGTACAACGGTAGCCTGGTGGTGGGTGATAGCGAAGGCTACATGCACTGGATCGATCCGGAGACGGGCCGCTTTACTGCGCAGCAAAAAGTCGACAGCTCTGGCTTCCTCACCGACCCGGTTGTGGCTGACGGCAAACTGCTGATTCAGGCAAAAGACGGCACGCTGTACGCGATCACGCGTTAATTACCCGGCGGTTGTAGTATACTAAACGGCTCCTGTTCACTCAGGAGCCGTTTTGACATTTTTAAAAACGCTGCGAAAGCGACGTTATTTTGAATTTTATGAGGCTTCAAACATGGTACCTGTGGTCGCGCTTGTCGGGCGCCCTAACGTTGGAAAATCCACTCTTTTTAACCGTTTAACACGCACCCGTGATGCGCTGGTTGCGGATTTCCCGGGGCTGACGCGTGACCGTAAGTACGGTCGTGCAGAGGTGGAAGGACGCGAGTTCATCTGTATCGATACCGGTGGTATCGACGGGACAGAAGACGGCGTTGAAACCCGCATGGCGGAGCAGTCTCTGCTGGCAATCGAAGAGGCAGACGTGGTGCTGTTTATGGTGGATGCCCGTGCTGGCCTGATGCCTGCGGATTCCGCCATTGCTAAACATCTGCGTTCGCGTGAAAAACCGACCTTCCTGGTGGCGAACAAAACTGATGGTATCGATGCCGATCAGGCGATCGCCGATTTCTGGTCTTTAGGTCTGGGTGATATCTACCCGATCGCCGCATCGCATGGCCGCGGCGTGACCAGCCTGCTGGAAACCGTTCTGCTGCCGTGGGTTGACGAAGTGAACCCGCCGGAAGAGGTGGACGAAGACGCGGCATACTGGGCGCAGTTCGAAGACGGTGAAGAAGGCGAAGAAGAAGAGCCTGAAGAGACATTCAACCCGCAGGATCTGCCGATTAAGCTGGCCATTGTGGGGCGTCCAAACGTAGGTAAGTCTACGCTCACTAACCGTATTCTGGGCGAAGAGCGTGTGGTGGTATACGACATGCCGGGCACCACCCGCGACAGCATCTACATCCCGATGGAGCGTGATGAGCGTGAGTATGTACTCATCGACACCGCGGGCGTGCGTAAGCGCGGAAAAATCACCGATGTGGTGGAGAAATTCTCCGTCATTAAAACCCTTCAGGCGATTGAAGATGCCAACGTTGTGCTGCTGGTTATCGACGCGCGTGAAGGTATATCCGATCAGGACTTGTCGCTGCTCGGCTTTATCCTCAATAGTGGGCGCTCACTGGTTATCGTGGTGAACAAATGGGATGGCCTGAGCAATGAAGTTCGTGAGCAGGTGAAAGAGACGCTGGACTTCCGTCTGGGCTTCATCGATTTTGCTCGCGTGCACTTTATCTCTGCGCTGCACGGCAGCGGTGTGGGTAACCTGTTCGACTCCGTGCGTGAAGCGTATGATAGCTCCACCCGTCGTCAGAGCACCGCTATGCTGACCCGCATCATGAACATGGCAGCAGAAGACCATCAGCCGCCGCTGGTACGTGGCCGTCGCGTGAAGCTCAAATACGCCCACGCCGGTGGTTATAACCCGCCAATCGTGGTGATTCACGGCAACCAGGTGAAAGAACTGCCGGATTCCTACAAGCGTTATCTGATGAACTACTTCCGTAAATCGCTGGACGTGATGGGCACCCCTATCCGTATCCAGTTCAAGGAAGGGGATAACCCGTTTGCTAACAAGCGCAACACCCTTACGCCAAACCAGATGCGTAAGCGTAAGCGTTTGATTAAGCACATTAAGAAAAGCAAATAAACTTTGCCTGTCTCACGAAAACCCGCGCCTGTCGCGGGTTTTTTTCGCCCATACAAAACGCCTGCCTTCCTTGTGTGAAGTCAATCACTATTCGCTTTTAACCATGTTTAAATCTAAGAAAGTAGACAATCGTCGAATTTTCATCTTAAAGTCCAGGGTCTGGTACTAGACAAAACTAGCGCCTGGTTATCAAATGGTTAACTCATTTTTCGCCGCATGTAAAAAATCGGTCAGATACGTAACTGGCCGGCGTACGCGCGGTGCTTTCAGCACAACGACATACCTTTCGGGAGAATTATGCAATCCTCTGTTAATCAAAAAGAAAGCCGAACGTTCTTCGGCCATCCTTATCCGCTCGGTTCGCTGTTCTTTACCGAGATGTGGGAGCGTTTCTCGTTTTACGGCATTCGTCCGTTACTGATCCTCTTTATGGCCGCCACTGTCTATGACGGCGGCATGGGGCTGGCGCGTGAAAACGCCTCGGCGATTGTCGGTATCTTCGCCGGTACCATGTACCTGGCCGCGCTGCCGGGTGGCTGGCTGGCCGATAACTGGCTCGGCCAGCAGCGAGCCGTATGGTACGGTTCGATTCTGATTGCGCTCGGCCACCTGTCGATTGCGCTCTCGGCGGTGATGGGGAACAACCTGTTCTTTATCGGCCTGATGTTTATTGTGCTGGGATCGGGCCTGTTCAAGACCTGTATCTCCGTGATGGTCGGCACCCTGTATAAAAAAGGCGATGCGCGTCGTGACGGCGGATTCTCGCTGTTCTATATGGGCATCAACATGGGCTCGTTCATTGCGCCGCTGATTTCCGGCTGGTTGATTAAAACCCACGGCTGGCACTGGGGCTTTGGTATTGGCGGCATCGGGATGCTGGTGGCGCTGATTATCTTCCGCGTGTTTGCTGTCCCGTCCATGAAGCGCTACGACAGCGAAGTGGGCCTCGATTCCACCTGGAACAGCCCGGTGGTCAAACGCAACGGCGTGGGCGCGTGGCTGCTGGCGCTGGCGGTTGGGGTGGCGGTTTTCGTCACGCTGATCGCCCAGGGGGTCATTGTGATTAACCCGGTCGCGGTGGCCAGTATGCTGGTCTATGTGATTGCGGCATCCGTTGCGCTCTACTTCATTTATCTGTTCATCTTCGCGGGTCTGACCCGTAAAGAGCGCGCCAGACTGCTGGTCTGCTTTATCCTGCTGGTTTCCGCTGCGTTCTTCTGGTCCGCTTTTGAACAGAAACCGACTTCCTTTAACCTGTTTGCCAACGACTACACCAATCGCATGATCGGTGATTTCGAAATTCCGGCAGTATGGTTCCAGTCGATCAACGCCCTGTTCATCATTCTGCTGGCACCGGTATTCAGCTGGGCGTGGCCGAAGCTTGCCACCATGAACATTCGTCCGAGCAGTATCACCAAGTTTGTGATCGGTATTCTCTGTGCGGCGGCGGGCTTTGGCCTGATGATGCTGGCGGCGCAGAATGTGCTGAGCAACGGCGGGGCAGGCGTTTCGCCGTTCTGGCTGGTAGGCAGTATTTTGATGCTGACGCTGGGTGAGCTGTGTCTGAGCCCGATTGGTCTGGCCACCATGACCCTGCTGGCGCCAGAAAGAATGCGCGGCCAGATGATGGGGCTGTGGTTCTGCGCAAGTGCGTTGGGTAACCTGGCTGCCGGTCTGATTGGCGGCCACGTGAAGGCAGACCAGCTGGATATGTTGCCGGATCTCTTCGCGCGTTGCTCCATCGCGCTGCTGATTTGTGCTGCGGTACTGATCGTTCTCATTGTGCCGGTTCGTCGCATGCTGGAAAATGCCCGGACGAAACCTGCCACAGAGGCGGTATAATCGATCCGCCGGGGCGACCGTTTCGCCCCGGCAACTTGCTTAAGGAGTTACTATGTCGATCGCCTGTCCAACCTGCCATGCCGAGCTGGAGCCGCAAAACGGCGTGGCTTACTGCGAACACTGTCATAAAGATATTGCGCTCGAAGCCCGCTGCCCGGAGTGCCATCAGCCACTCCAGGTATTAAAGGCCTGCGGTGCGGTGGACTATTTCTGCCAGAACGGCCACGGCCTGATCTCTAAAAAACGCGTGGAGTTCGTCCCTGTCGGGGCTTAATCACACACGCAGCCTTCGCCTTTCTGCCAGAGTTCAACCAGCGATTCGGGCGCTTCCTGCTCCGGTACCAGCACAATAATATCGGTATACTGCGCTTCGTTGTGCCGGGTCCAGAAGATCTGGATACGAAAATAACGCTGGTCACCGCTGCCTGGTGACGACGTCTGACCAGGCGGTTGCCCACGCGGAATGGCTTGCTCCAGAATACTCACCACGCGCTGACGCTGCGCCTCATTGAGAGATGAGAGCGTGATGGTGCGCTGGCCGCTCAGCCTGGGAATAAAAGCGACGCCGCCTTCCCGGGCCAGCTCAACCACGGCGTCATCCGTCAGTTCCGGAACCTGCATTTACAGCACTCCCACCTGTTCCCAGGCTTGTCTTATCGCCGCCCCAACGTCGCTGCCCGAGCGCTTTTCGCCGTGGGCTATCGTCAGTTTTGCGAAGGCATCAAAATCCGCATCTTGTGGCAGATTGCGATCGCAAACTGTGTCGTACCAGGCATAACCCGCTTTTTCCCAGGCATAGCCGCCGATTGCCGTTGCGGCCAGATAAAACGCCCGGTTGGGAATGCCGGAGTTCAGGTGAACGCCGCCGTTATCTTCACGCGTTTTGATGAAATCCTTCATGTGCGCCGGTTGCGGATCTTTACCGAGCAGAGGATCGTCATAGGCGGTGCCCGGCTCCGACATGGAACGCAGTCCTTTGCCGCTAATCCCTTTCGCCAGCAGTCCTTCGCCAATCAGCCAGTCGGCCTGGTCGGCGGTTTGCTTCAGGTGATACTGTTTAACCAGCGAGCCAAACACGTCCGACAGGGACTCATTTAGCGCACCCGATTGTTCAAAATAGATCAGCCCGGCTTCGGTCTCGGTAACGCCATGGCTGAGTTCGTGCGCCACAACGTCGATGGCAATGGTAAAACGGTTAAATATTTCCCCGTCGCCATCGCCAAAGACCATCTGCTGACCGTTCCAGAAGGCGTTCTGGTATTCCCGGCCATAATGCACGGTGCCGGTGAGGATCAGCCCTTTATTATCGAGCGAGTCACGCTGGTATTCTTTCCAGAAGAAATCGTGGGTGATGCCTAAATAGTCATAGGCTTCATCGACGGCCACATCCCCATTGGACGGCTGGCCTTCATAGCGCACCTGCGTGCCTGGCAACTCCTGGGTCTGTTTCGCATCGTAGATATCACGCTCCAGCTGTCCGGCTTTGCTCACGTGCGGCGCGGCAGGTTTACCGGGCATGTGGGCCATTAGCGTCTGGACATGGGTTAAAGTCTGGCGGGCGCAGCGCTGCTGCGGCTCAGAACCGCTTTCGATAATACGACGAAGAATATAAGGGGGGATCACGCTGTGAATTCGGGTCATGCAACTCTCCTGTTTTCTGGCAATGCCGAAAAAAGAATCTTCTTAAGTGTAAAACATTAAACCGGTGCTGGTTGTAAGTCGGACAATTCGTCTCCTTAAAAACTGGCGCAACGCTTCATCACCGTTTAGGTTTTTTAAACGGCATTAACTAAGAGGAGCGTAATGAACAGGCAGACTTCGCTGAGCATAACCGGGTTTTCAATCATCGCGGTGACCTATGGTATGGCAAGGTTTTCGTGGGGCCTGATGCTGCCTGATATCCGCCAGGCTATCCCTTTCACCCCGCAGGTGGCGGGGTTTATAGCCTCCTGTAGTTATGCGGCGTATTGCATGTCGATATTTATGGCCTCATACCTTATTGCGCGCGTAGGGCCTCGTTTGCCCGCCTTGCTGGCGGCCATCGCCGCCGCCGCGGGGTTGTTCATTCTCGCGACTTCGGCACATTCAACGATGCTGGCGATAGGTTTATTTATTGCCGGGCTGAGCTCCGGCCTGGCCTCACCGGCCCTTGCCGGGGCGGTTAATGACAGGATCGCCCCTGACCGTCAGCTCCATGTGAATACCACCATCAATGCCGGAACGAGCGGTGGGATCATTCTCTCGGTGCCCGTTCTGTTTTTCATGCCCGGGGGCTGGCGGGCAGCCTGTGTTGTGTTCGCCATTATGGCGCTGCTGTGCCTGCCGGCTTTGTGGCGGTATCTGCCGTCATCTGCGGCGAAATCCCGTGAGTCAACGCCAAAGGTGCTATCTATCGTACGCAAACCCGGCATGTTTCGGCTGCTGGGGATTGCCTTTATCAGCGGTATGGCCAGCGCCGCATGGTGGAGCTTTGGCCCGGAAATACTTATGCGTCACACGGAGCTGGATAGCGCAGCGACCAATGTTCTCTGGCTGATAAGCGGCGGGGCGGGGATTGTTGCCATATTTACCGGAAGTATGGCAAGGCGTATCGGCATGCGGGGGGTCTATCGTTTATCCCAGATCTTCATGGCCATTTCTCTGGCGGTTCTGACAGTAAGCCACGGTTTCTCCTGGTGGCTTATTCCGGCAGTGGCCATGAGCGGCGCGGGGTATGTGATTTTGTCCGGGGTATTGCTGGTGAAGGGGGCAGAGATCGCACATCCTTCACCTGCGGCTGGAGTCAGCCTGGCCTTTCTTATGCTGGCAGGTGGGCAGGTTGTGGGGGCTATCCTTTTTGGCCTGCTTCTGGGGTTAACGAGCGCAGTGGCTGCGCTGGCGATTTTTTCAGGCATGTCCTGGCTGATGCTAGCCGTCACGCCAGAGAGCCATCGCTGATTACGCCTTTTTACGGGCGCGAGGTTTTTTTACCGGCATCACGCCTTTCACTTCGCTTTCCACCCAGCCGTCCGACAGACGGGTGGTCAGCACGTCTCCGGCTTTCACCTGTTTGGTTTGCTTCAGCACTTTGCCGTCAGTGGCGGTGGTAACGCTATAGCCGCGTGCCAGGGTAGAAAGTGGGCTAACCGCTTCAAGATGGGTCACCGCATTGCCAAAGCGTTCGCGGGTGGTGCTAAGTCGTGCCCGGACAGTTTCTGCCAGACGATACTCCAGCTGCTGAATGCGCGTTTGTGCGCGGTAAATTTTCGGCTGCGGGTTTTGCTGATTCAGGCGCTGCGTCACGCGCTGCTGACGCGACATCGCGCGCTTGAGCTGATTATCCAGCGCGAAGTTCATCCGCTGGCGCAGACGCTCCAGCACGGTTTGCTGACGCGCAAGGCGAAGCTGTGGATGCTGCTGCTGCAGGCGGTGATGAAGCTGGGTAAAGCGGCGGGTACGGTTAGCGAGGAAGTAGTCCATCGCCATCTCCAGGCGCTGCTGGCCGTTCTGGATCTGACGCAGCAGCTCCAACTGATTGCGGCTCACCACTTCTGCCGCAGCAGACGGCGTAGGCGCGCGTAAATCTGCAACGAAATCGGCTATCGTCACATCCGTTTCATGCCCGACCGCGCTCACGATGGGAATAGCACTCGCAAAAATAGCCCGCGCCACGCGCTCGTCGTTGAAGCTCCACAAATCTTCCAGCGAGCCGCCGCCACGCCCAACGATTAATACGTCGCACTCATGACGCGCGTTCGCCAGCTCAATGGCACGCACAATCTGGCCTGGCGCATCGTCACCCTGAACAGCGGTCGGGTAGATGATGACGGGCAGGGAAGGATCGCGACGCTTGAGGACGTGCAAAATATCGTGCAGCGCGGCACCGGTTTTCGAAGTGATTACCCCAACGCAGTGGGCTGGTGAGGGCAGGGGCTTTTTATACTGCTGGTCGAACAACCCCTCTTGCGAAAGCGCAGCCTTAAGCTGTTCATACTTCTGCTGGAGTAAGCCTTCGCCCGCAGGTTGCATGCTCTCGACGATAATCTGGTAGTCGCCGCGCGGTTCATACAATGTGATATTGGCGCGCACCAGCACCTGCTGGCCATGCTGAGGACGAAACGTCACGCGGCGGTTGCTGTTGCGGAACATGGCGCAGCGCACCTGGGCGGTGTCGTCTTTTAAAGTAAAGTACCAGTGGCCGGAAGCGGGCTGCGTGAAGTTAGAGATCTCACCGCTGATCCAGACCTGCCCCATTTCCTGCTCAAGCAGCAAACGCACCGTCTGATTCAGGCGGCTGACAGTATAAATTGAGGGGGATTGAGAGGATAACATGTGAGCGGGATCAAATTCTAAATCAGCAAGTTATTCAGTCGATAGTAACCTGCTGAGAGGGGAGTGCAAGGTTTTTTTATAAAAAAGTGTGGATGCAATCGGTTACGCTCTGTATAATGCCACGGCAATATTTAACCACCCAGGTCAGAGATATTGCCCATGCTACGTATCGCTAAAGAAGCACTGACGTTTGACGACGTCCTCCTCGTTCCCGCTCACTCCACCGTTCTGCCGAATACTGCCGATCTCAGCACGCAGTTGACGAAAACCATTCGCCTGAACATTCCTATGCTCTCTGCGGCAATGGACACCGTGACTGAAGCGCGCCTGGCTATTGCCCTGGCACAGGAAGGTGGCATTGGCTTTATTCACAAAAACATGTCTATCGAGCGTCAGGCTGAAGAAGTTCGCCGCGTGAAGAAGCATGAATCCGGCATCGTATCCGATCCACAGACCGTTCTGCCAACCACCACCCTGCACGAAGTGAAAGCCCTGACCGAACGTAACGGCTTTGCCGGTTACCCGGTGGTGACCGAAGAGAACGAGCTGGTGGGTATCATCACCGGCCGTGACGTGCGTTTCGTGACCGACCTGAACCAGCCGGTTAGCGTATATATGACGCCAAAAGAGCGTCTGGTGACCGTGCGTGAAGGTGAAGCGCGTGATGTCGTCTTCGCAAAAATGCACGAAAAACGCGTTGAGAAAGCGCTGGTTGTGGATGCGAACTTCCACCTGCGCGGTATGATCACCGTTAAAGACTTCCAGAAAGCAGAACGTAAACCTAACGCCTGTAAAGACGAGCATGGCCGTCTGCGCGTTGGCGCTGCGGTTGGCGCAGGTGCCGGTAACGAAGAGCGTGTTGATGCGCTGGTTGCCGCAGGCGTTGACGTGCTGCTGATTGACTCCTCCCACGGCCACTCCGAAGGCGTTCTGCAACGTATTCGCGACACCCGTGCGAAATATCCTGATCTGCAGATCATCGGCGGTAACGTGGCGACGGGCGCAGGTGCTCGCGCGCTGGCTGACGCAGGTTGCAGCGCGGTGAAAGTGGGTATCGGCCCAGGCTCCATCTGTACAACCCGTATCGTGACCGGTGTAGGTGTTCCACAGATCACTGCGGTTTCTGACGCGGTGGAAGCGCTGGAAGGCACCGGTATTCCGGTCATCGCAGACGGCGGTATCCGCTTCTCTGGCGACATCGCTAAAGCGATCGCCGCAGGTGCTTCCGCGGTGATGGTTGGCTCCATGCTGGCAGGGACTGAAGAATCCCCGGGTGAAATCGAACTCTACCAGGGCCGTTCTTACAAATCTTACCGCGGTATGGGCTCTCTGGGCGCGATGTCCAAAGGTTCTTCTGACCGTTACTTCCAGACCGATAACGCCGCTGACAAACTGGTGCCGGAAGGTATCGAAGGGCGCGTTGCCTATAAAGGCCGTCTGAAAGAGATCATTCACCAGCAGATGGGCGGCCTGCGCTCCTGTATGGGTCTGACCGGCTGTGGTACCATTGACCTGCTGCGTACTAAAGCGGAATTCGTACGCATCAGCGGTGCGGGTATCCAGGAGAGCCACGTTCACGACGTGACGATCACCAAAGAGTCCCCGAACTACCGTCTGGGCTCCTGATAAGTTTCCGCGCCCGGCTCATGCCGGGCGCTCTGTTTTTGTTTCACTTGCCTCGGAATTAGCGTCAATGACGGAAAACATTCATAAACATCGCATTCTCATCCTGGACTTTGGTTCTCAGTACACTCAGTTGGTGGCGCGTCGCGTGCGTGAACTGGGCGTTTACTGTGAACTGTGGGCGTGGGATGTCACGGAAGCACAGATTCGCGAATTCAATCCTAGCGGCATTATCCTGTCCGGCGGCCCGGAAAGCACCACCGAAGAGAACAGCCCGCGCGCACCGCAGTACGTGTTCGAAGCGGGTGTGCCGGTATTCGGCGTCTGCTACGGTATGCAGACCATGGCAATGCAGCTGGGCGGCCATGTAGAAGGCTCTAACGAGCGTGAGTTTGGCTATGCACAGGTTGAAGTGGTGAACGACAGCGCGCTGGTGCGCGGTATCGAAGACTCCCTGACCGCAGACGGCAAACCGCTGCTGGACGTGTGGATGAGCCACGGCGATAAAGTGACCGCTATCCCGTCCGACTTCGTGACCGTTGCCAGCACCGAAAGCTGCCCGTTCGCGATTATGGCGAACGAAGAGAAACGCTTCTACGGCGTGCAGTTCCACCCGGAAGTGACCCACACCCGTCAGGGTATGCGCATGCTGGAGCGCTTCGTGCGCGATATCTGCCAGTGTGAAGCGCTGTGGACCCCGGCTAAAATCATCGACGACGCCGTTGAGCGCATCCGTCAGCAGGTTGGCGATGACAAAGTCATTCTCGGCCTGTCCGGTGGCGTTGACTCCTCCGTAACCGCGATGCTGCTGCACCGCGCTATCGGTAAAAACCTGACCTGCGTATTCGTGGACAACGGTCTGCTGCGTCTGAATGAAGCCCAGCAGGTCATGGACATGTTTGGTGACCACTTCGGTCTGAACATCGTTCATGTGGAAGGCGAACAGCGCTTCCTGGACGCGCTGGCCGGTGTCAACGATCCGGAAGCCAAACGTAAGATCATCGGCCGCGTCTTCGTGGAAGTGTTCGACGAAGAAGCGCTGAAGCTGGAAGACGTGAAGTGGCTGGCACAGGGCACAATCTACCCTGACGTGATCGAGTCTGCGGCATCCGCAACCGGTAAAGCACACGTCATCAAATCTCACCACAACGTGGGCGGCCTGCCGAAAGAGATGAAGATGGGTCTGGTTGAACCGCTGCGTGAGCTGTTCAAAGACGAAGTGCGTAAGATCGGTCTGGAACTGGGTCTGCCGTACGACATGCTCTACCGTCACCCGTTCCCGGGGCCGGGTCTGGGCGTGCGTGTGCTGGGCGAAGTGAAGAAAGAGTACTGCGACCTGCTGCGTCGCGCGGATGCTATCTTCATCGAAGAGTTGCACAAAGCTGACCTGTATAACAAAGTGAGTCAGGCGTTCACCGTGTTCCTACCAGTTCGCTCCGTCGGCGTTATGGGCGATGGCCGTAAGTACGACTGGGTTGTTTCCCTGCGTGCGGTGGAAACCATCGACTTCATGACCGCGCACTGGGCGCACCTGCCGTATGACTTCCTGGGCCGTGTGTCTAACCGCATCATCAACGAAGTGAACGGTATTTCCCGCGTGGTGTATGACATCAGCGGTAAGCCACCGGCTACGATTGAGTGGGAATGATGTATAGCTAGTTCATAGCACATCATATCTATTCAATATCCTCTCTAACCCTCTGTAATTGCAGAGGGTTTTTGTTTATATCTACTCATATCTATTCACTCTACACCACATTTTTCGACGGTACAGGTGACGGTATTACCCGAAAGGTATAATCTCATACCGACAAAAACATGGATGCATTACGGGTGAATTGTGCTTACCGATACCAAACTGAAAAACCTGAAGCCGCAGGAGAAACTGTACAAGGTTTCAGACCGTGACGGCCTGTATGTCGCCGTGCTCACGTCAGGCTCTGTCTCGTTCCGCTACGACTACCGAATCAACGGTCGCCGGGAAACACTGGTGATCGGCCAGTACGGTCGTGACGGTATCAGCCTGGCGGAAGCGCGCGAGGAACTCATTGCAGCCAAAAAGATGCTGAAGTCAGGCCAGTCGCCTGCTGCGGCAAAACGTGACGGTATCAGGCAGATCGCCGGGGCCGAAACATTCGCGGTATATACCGACGCCTACATGAAATATGTCACCCTGGCCGACAGCACCCGCGCCATGAAGCAGGCGGTTATTGATCGGGATATCCTCCCGGCGCTCGGCAACAAGATGATGACTGAGATAACCACCAGAATGGTGCGCGACCTTTGCGATCGTATCGTCGAGCGTGGTGGCCGGGCGACGGCGATTCAGGTCAGGGAGATAATCAGCAGTGTGTACCGGTACGCCAACGACCGCGGACACGGCCTGTTCAATCCGGCGGCCGACATTAAGCCATCATCCATTGCCATGTTTAAGCCGCGCGAGCGCACGCTGTCGCCTGAGGAGATTGGCATATTCTTCCGCTCTCTGGATGACGTCGGTGCGATGGGCACAATGAAGATGGCACTGAAGCTGGTACTGCTGACGCTGGTTCGCAAAAGCGAATTCACTTACGCGACGTGGCAGGAGATCGATTTCAGGAACTGGACATGGACAATACCAGCCGACCGAATGAAGGCCAGGCGGGCACATGTGATTTATCTGCCTAAGCAGGCGCAGGATTTACTGATTGGCCTGCAGATGTGTGCTGGTGGCAGCGAATACCTTGTTCCCGGGCGCTACAACTTCCGCAAGCCATTATCGAACGCCGCGCTGAACTCCCTTATCGACCGGACCGTGGAAGCCATTAACAAAGACGGCGAGAAAATACAGGACTTCACGGTGCATGACCTGCGCCGTACGGCCAGCACGCTGCTGCACGAAGCGGATTACCCGTCAGACTGGATAGAGAAAGCGCAGGCGCACGAGCAGAAGGGCGTTCGCGCGGTGTACAACAAAGCGGAGTATGCCCGGCAGCGCGCCTATATGTTGCAGCAGTGGGCAGATATGG
Organism: Enterobacter cloacae complex sp. SHL021; assembly: GCF_049237765.1. Lineage (NCBI taxonomy): Bacteria > Pseudomonadati > Pseudomonadota > Gammaproteobacteria > Enterobacterales > Enterobacteriaceae > Enterobacter > Enterobacter cloacae complex sp. SHL021. The sequence continues at coordinate 92,665 of NZ_JBMKJG010000005.1, forward strand.
TTGATGCCTGGATAGCAGGGGAGCACACCGATCTGGTGCCGTTCTCCCCGTCGAAGTTTGAGAGGTGGATGGAAGGGCAGAGTTAGTCAACCAAGCACCCACTGATTACCAGCGTGGACGTGAAATTTGCTACTGGTATCCGGCAATAATAAATTCGTGACGACTTCACCATTATCAACATAGTAATAATTACTATCGGTAACGTTATTGATAAGAAATGCCTCTCTTTCTCTTTCTGGCATTGAGTCCAGTATTCTCTTGGCCTTTTTGCCAACTGGCCGAAAGTCTGGATCAACTCCAGCCAAGCGAGAGGCCGCGAAGTTGTGATGTCCATCCATTATTATTGTGTACTGAACGCCACGAAGAACCACTGGGTATACGTTAACGATGAAGCGTTTAAACCTTACCGCTCTGTCATTAACTTTTTCCATATCAAGATAACGCTGACTGCTTATCAATTTTCCATTAATCATGCCGCACGCTCCCGGCCCTGGTTGTCTGTTGGTGAAAGCGGTGCATCTCCGAATGCTCGAGTCAATCCAGCGATATCCAGCGCGTAACCAGGGTGCAACTGCACCGCCGGTCCATCGCATTGGTTTCCCCATACGTCGAAGCCATGCGACGACTGGCGGGCGAAAAGCTCAATGCGCGGCACATCGCCCAGCAATTGCACCAGTTTTTCCCGGATGACGTCAGGCTTGCGCGAGTTCTCCAGGCGTGGCGCCGTGACATGCTGGCAGATAGAAGCATCCATGCGAGCAGGAAGTTTCCCGCGTACCGCAAACAGGCAGTCTTCGCTGTTCGCCCGGGTCATGTGCCCCATGCCGATCGCGCTGTTGCCTTTGCGCTTATTCGTTTTGTGCCAGGTGAATCCCTTCATCGTCATCAGGCGGAATCCCCACGCTTCGACAACCTTCAGCGCTTCAACCGGCTGCGTCGGTACCCACCACATAGCCAGCAGGCAATCTTCGGCAGCCAGATCCCACACAGGCAGGCGGCAGATATCCAGCACGTTCATTACCGGATATTTGAACCCGGCGCCGCGCTCGCCATCGGCTGCCTTGTCACGGTAAACCCAAGGCGGATCAGCGTAGATAAGAGTGTATTTTCCGGTCATGCCAAGTGCTCCATAATTACGTCAAGACCAAGTTTTTTGGCAAATGCGTGTTCGGCTATTGCACCTGCTGATTTTTCCCATCCACGGAGCATTAAAATTGCATCAGCGGCGCGAATCATAGCGAAGCAGATATCCATATATTGCAATTGGCTTAATCCGTCAGGTAGAACTGCAGGGCAAAGCACAATATGACCCTGGTTCATCAGCGATATGTGTTGTTTACGAAACGCATCACGGTTGAAGTCAGGAATACCTGTCATTGGACCAGCGATATAAACTTTCATGCTGCCACCTTCTTGCTGTTCATCAACTCAGCCAGGCGCTGAGCCTTCAATGGGTTTCTGATAACCTGGCCGCCGGGTGCCAGCCACCCGCGGCGCAAAGTCGAATAAATTAGAGTGATGCTGCCTACTCGGATACTGTCGTGTGGGTCAGTCATAGACCACCCCGCGACATCCGATCCCGCTGTAGTCCAGGTGCGGCGTGCGGTTCCCTTTAGTGATGCACTGCTGGCGGCGCACCGCGATGCGGGCGCGCTCAACTTCACCGACGGCAGCGTCCAGGCACTGGAGCCACAGGCGGGCCGCGATGCGATAATGACCCAGTCGCTCGCGAGCAATAGCCCGGCTTTCGATCTCCATTGCTTCTGGCGTTACTGCCACCACTCTTTCAACACGGCGCTGCGAGACGTAGTCTTCGTGATAGCGCTCAAGCTTCGTCTTTTTCATCTGATCCAGACCTCTCAACTGATTACCGCCGCCAGCCACATCAGGTAGGCGACCACGGCCAGACACAGGTAAACGTCTGACCATCTGCTGACATGCTTCTTCAGCGCCGTCATGCTGCTGCGCTCACCGGGCGATAAACGCGGCGGTCAACTGGCGGCTTTTTTCCGGTGAACGTCGCCGGACTTGCCGCCTTGCGTTTATCCAGCCATGCTTCAACTTCGCTCTGGTCCCACGCGCAGCGGCGGTCGGTGATCCAGAAACGGGACGGGAATTCTCCGGCCTGTTCCAGGCGGTCAATCGTGCTCCATGACAGTGGCACCACCTCAAGGAGTCTTTTCTTACCCAATGCACCTTTCATAAATACCTCTCTTGGTTGCAGGTGTGGCGCCGTGGCGCCACGGTGGTGTTATTCGAATTCAGGACGCATATCGTTAAGCGTCGTCATGAATCCCTGGTGGTATTCTTCACCGAGCTTTTCAGCCATGGCGTTGATCTCGTCTTCGGCACGCTTAAACATCGCCTTTGCGTCTGCTTCGGATGAATCAAGGCTGTTCAGAATTGCGCTGACGTATTCCCGCGCCTCTTCGCGATCAGAGTCAGAAACCACCGTCAGGCTCTGCTGCTCATCATCAACAACGGAATACTCGCCGGTGATAACTGCTGCGTTATCCTGGCTCAGGCCAGCTTCCGCGCGTTCATCCATCACAACAGCTTTTTGCAGTTCGATAGAGACAGGCAGGTATTTGAACAGGCGGCGGATCACCGTCTTTTTCGCCATTTCTTCGAAGTGGTCAACCCACGGACCGCTGCTGCCGGCTTTACTCAAAGCACGTACTTTTTCAACGTCTGCCCGGCTCATGACTTCGAACTGGACGCCGCCATCTTTCAGGCGTGCTACGGCGTAAACATGGGTCAGTTCGCCGCGGTCACCGGTTTCGCAAGGTGAGTGCTCGAGCGTTTCTTCCAGGCCGTATGAGTAGCTGAATTTGTCATTTATATGGACGGTGCGCGCTGAGATGCTCAGGATCTGCCCGGAACGGCGGGCAAGGTCAATCATCCCGCGATAGCCGATGATGAGCTGAGCTTCGGTCGATACCGTTTCCCAGCGGCCATTAACTTTCTGCCGCTTGTCGAACGGAATCAGGTACGCGTGGCCAAGTGCGCCGCCCGGCTCAAGCCCGAGCTGAGCGCATTGCATAATTGCCCCGAGGAAACTGGCCTGGTCGCATGCTGCCAGTTTTGGAACCTTGCGGATCTCAGTAGTGGCGATTCGTGCCAGTCGGTCAGCTGTCATGTGCTTTGGAAGAGCCAGAGCCATCTGAGCCTTAATTTTTGGATCAGCGAGAAGCCCAGCCAGGGTGGTAGGTTTCTCGTTATGCTGCGCAACCTGGTTTCCGGTCGCTGCTGCCTTAAGTGCGGTGGTAGACATTTTTTCTCCTTACTTCATTCTGAAAACGCGTGATGTCGTTGCTGTTTTGAATTTTTCGTACAGGTCAGGGTGCTCAACCTGGAATAATTTCTGATCGAAACGGTTGCTTACCTGAGATTTCCATGTGCAAATCGGTTTCCCGTCGAGCGTCAGGATTGAGTGCTCCTGCATGTACAGTTTCAGCTTCTCTTCCGATATGGCGATTTCTGCTTCCAGCGACTTGCAGCGTGATTTCATGTCGCGCAGGTCGTTGAACAGCGCAAGGGCCTTACCGTCTGCCTCAATGCTTGAACCGGCATCCTTTTCAAACATCAGAGAAATATCGCTGACGGTTGTTGCCTCCGGCGGGTTCAGGTTTATCACCCGGTCCCAGAAAGCAACCTCTTTCTCCAGAATGGCCTGAATGGTTTCCTCATCACGCTCAACGCGATAAATACGGAAATCGTCACCGCCTATCAGGACGCCGAATACGCATACCTGCTTCCCTGTTACCATCAGCCCATGCATGGCCTGCGCCGTGTAATGCACAGGGATCGCATCTGTCTGAACTTCTCCCCATTCCTTAGCTTTGAACGGGCTAACCGTTTTTATCTCGATGTTCTCGCCGGTAGCCGCTTCTGCATCGATCTCAGCTGCGATAAAGCCGTAATCGCGATGGATATACCGGTTGCCGCGATGGATAATTTCGAGGCCTGTCTCTTCAGAAAGCAGGTCAATTACGTATGGCTCCATACGCTGGCCACGCGTGAAAACTTTCTGCTTTGAAGGATCTACTGGCTTGATGCGTGGCTGAACCTTATCCAGATACACCTCAAGCGGAGTGCGCCACGGGCTAATCCCGAGAATACCGGCGACATCACTGCCGCCGAGGTATTTGGTCCTGTCCATGCTGCCGGCGTTCTGCATCATGCCGCGCTCCTCGCCGTGTCCAGCTGGTCAGCCAGATCCCACTTCGCGATGATGCTGGTCAGCGCGGCCTGGTACGCTGCGAGGGCCTCTTCGAATTCCGGGTTCATCATCAGCTCTTCCAGAATCTCGGTGCGCACGCCTTTGCGCTCCAGCTCGTAGAAAGGTTTCTGCAGCTGGTGATGCTTAATGGCGTCGATCAGCTCCACCTGGCGCTCGTAGTGCATCTGGCTCAGCTGGTAATCGCTGTCGATGCTGTTCATGATTTTTTTCAGGTTATTAATCTGCTGGATGTTCACTTGCTCACCCCCATATCCATTTCAGTTTTGACCGCCATCTTGGTGACAAACGCCCAGTTGATGGCCTCATGCAGAGTGCGGCACTTTGTGCTCATCAGCCCGCACGCCGTAACGCAGTACCAACCGTTGATGATTTTCCACTGCATAATTCGTTACCTCAGTGTTACCGTTGGGGTAATAATTATCCTTATGTGGTTTGAAGTCAATAGGTATGATTATAAAAAATTACCTAAGAGGTAATTTTAAGGGCAATAAAAAAGCCGCTCAAAGGCGGCTTAGTATCTGAAATGTATGGTTTTACTCTTGCGTTTTACCGTTCTGAACAATCACAAAATCGACGTAGCTCTCAATCTTGCTTTTCTCGCTTTCAGGTAACAATGCGTAGCGGGCCCGGTCGTAATGGATGGTTGCCGGGTCGCGTGGATGGATGAGCAGCTCATATCCGCGGCGCCCGAACGCGCTGGCGATGGACTCCAGGGTGGAGATTGATACGCTAACCTCATTGTTCAGCATGCGGTTGATTGTCGCCTGGGCAACTCCGGACACTTTCGACAACTTGCCCTGAGATGACAGGTCGCGGTTGTTCTGCATCCATGCTTCGAGGTTATGCGCCGCCAGCTGGCCAATGTCGGAAGGGGTGATCTCCTCCTGGGGGATGGCAACAGCAGATAGTGAGTGGTCGACGTCCAGCCAGTTCGATGGCTTATTCGCCGCCTTCTCAATCTTGCGCGCCACCGTGTCGCCGACAACCTTCTGCCCGCGGGCCCAGCGGTTCACCAGGTTTGCCTGAGTTCCCAGTTTTTCCGCCAGACGAGTCTGCACCCCGTTAAAGTCACGGTCGATGATATCGTTAATATTCTGCCTGCGGATATCCTGAATACTTTTCATGCTCTGGTGAATCGCCTCATATATGAATTAGTTAGTGTGCCAATTAAAAGCGAATTTACCCCACAGGTAAATGCACCTCACAGGTAACAAACCTTGATTTTTATTACCTTCTGGGTGAATATTTGTTATCTGAAATTAATATCAGGCAATAGCTATGAGCGAGAACGAAAAATTCGACTTCAAAAAACACTGGTTGCAACTCACTCCTGATGAGCGAAATGCCTTTGCTGAAGAGGCCGGAACGACCAGCCACTACATCCAGACGCATCTGACAGGCCGCCGGAAAATGCCCGGTAAGACATTGATGAATGGGCTGTTTAAGGCATGCAAACAACGCGGGTGGGTAAGAACAAAGCCGGAACTGGCTATCTTCTTCTACGAATAAAACCTCCTTCAATCCCCCATCAGGCCGCCTTCTGGCGGTCTTTTCATATCTATTCAGTCCTCTCAGGTAATAATGATCCGAATATGGTTGATCTTTTTTCGGCCATCGCACAAAATTACCAAAGATAAATTTCAAAGAGAGGTGCAAATGAAGCGATTAACTCAGCGTGAAGCTCTCGAAATGGGCCTCGCCAGGTTCTACACCGGCAAGAAGTGCATTCACGGGCATGACAGCGAGCGCTACACCCTCAGCGGTGAATGCGTCAAGTGCAACAACGAGCGGGCTCGACGCCAGCAACAATTGCGTTCAGATAAATTAAAGGCAGCCAGAAAGGCGCGGGAGGCAGCATGAAGATTTTTTTCTCCGGTTCCAGTGCTCAATTATGCATTGAAGCAGAGTCAGAAGAAGAAAAGGCGATGCTCATTATGTGGCACCGGCTGAACATTTCAGATCAGACAATGTACTGCGACATGGTTGATACTGGTTGCTTCGCTGGGTTGCGCCTTTGTGGAATCACTGATCTCGAGAAAGAGTAGGTTCATATGGCTAATCAATGGCTACGTCTTTGGCATGATATGCCTAATGACCCGAAGTGGAGAACCATAGCGAGAATATCAGGTCAACCGATAGCTCTTGTTCAGGCCGTTTATGTCCACCTTCTTGTTAGCGGGTCACAAAATGTCACGCGAGGTCACGCTGATGTCACGAACGAGGATTTGGCGTCACATTTTGACGTGACTGAGTGTGACATAGACGCTGTTATTAACGCCATGCAGGGCCGTGTTTTGGATGGAACATACCTTACAGGGTGGGAGCGGAGACAGCCTAAAAAAGAGGACCGTGGCAATGATGAAACAGGAGCAAAATCAGCAACTCAGAGAAAAAGAGAGCAGCGTGAAAGGCAGCGGATGCGGCAACAAGAAAGCAATGAGTCACGGAAATGTCACGACAAGTCACGAAATGTCACGACAGATAAAGAAGAGATAAAGAGAAGAGAAGATATAAAAGATAAACCCCACATAGGGGGCGAGCAAAATTCACCTGTGGATAACTCTGCTGGTGGCGCTGAACCAGATCCGGATGCGAACAACGCGATGCTGAATGGCTACGTTGCTCCGGGTGGAATGGGTGAGTTTGGGAAATTCCAGATGCACGACGACTGGAAGCCGGATCCGCAGTTCATCAGGCGAGCTTCTCAATGGGGCATAAACCTGAAGGCGGAGATCACGCCGTTCGAGCTGGCAGACTTCATCACTTACTGGAAAGCGGAGGGGAAGGCATTTCACCACGACCAGTGGCAGCAGAAGCTGGCGAGAAGCGTGCAGCAGTCCAGGGCAAGGCCCGTTGCCATGCAGCAGCGAAGGGATATCAACGACGTACCAGAGCCTGACAAGACCATTCCGCAGGGATTCAGGGGATACCAGGCCACATAGTGAGGTTTCCATGGCAAGACCAAACACGTACTCAGAACGTAAGACAGCCGTCAGGCGGATCATCACCGCTGCAAAAGAGCGCGGCAGGATAACAACCAGGCAGGCAGCAGAGATTCTCGGCCTCCACCTCAACACTGTAGAGAAATACTTCAGAGACGCAGAGAAGAGCGGAGAGGTAATACGTCACGGGAAATGTGGACTGTTCAGGGATTACAGGGCCACGATTGATTTCGATATGGAAAGGTTTTCAAGGCAATACGGGAAATGGAAGTAGTAAAGCAGAAGCACCAGCGCGGCAGCGCATTTTTTTACGCCAGTATAATTACCTTGCAGGTAACAAAATATGCGCATAGCTATTGATTTTAACTTTAATGTGGATTTAAATTACCTAAGGGGTAAATCATGAGAAAGCAGTTACAGGCTCTTGGTCGACTCAAGACAGGCCAGATGAACAAGACGGAAGAGGCTTATGCCGAGCACCTGAAGCGCATCACCGGCACTGTCATAGCCTGGTACAAGTTCGAAGGCATCAAGCTGCGACTGGCTGACAACACGTTCTACACGCCGGACTTCGCAGTAATGCTCACCACCGGTGAGATGGAGTTGCACGAAGTGAAAGGGTTCTGGACTGACGACGCCAGGGTAAAAATCAAGGTCGCCGCCGACATGTACCCGTTCACGTTCAGAGCGCTCAAGCCAATACCAAAAAGCAAAGGTGGTGGCTGGAACTGCGAAACGTTCTGAATCGACGATCCTTTTTGATATCAACGTAATCAATAACTTATACGGGTAAGCGGGGGTAAAGATGAAACCGAGTTATGAAGAACTTGAAGCCAGATGCGCAGCGCTGGCTGCGGAGAATGCGGGGCTAAAGAAATTCTGCAAAGACGCTGCGTTCGATGCTGATTACGAAGCTGAATTAGGCATGGAGCGCGGCGGATTCACTGATGCGCTTAGCAACATAAAAACCCCGGCCACCGAAGCTTTCCTGGCTGAAGTGCGGGCCGCCGCAGTAGATGAAGTTTGCCTGAAAATTAGCAATGCAATTGTTAATTGCTATCAGGACGAACAGGTCGGCCTTGATGCAGCGGCAACTATTTGCGGTGACTTCGCCGCCCAGCTTCGCAAAGGAGTGCAGTCATGAAACTTAAAATGCACACGCCGGACGGTTCCGTGATTGTCGAAAGTAACCTGGTTACGCAGTTCTACCCTGATTTCGAAAGCGGCGGCGAGCTGACCACCATCGAAACGGTATCAGCTACTGGTGAAAAATTAAGGGTGAAGGTTAAGCACTCTTTTTATCAGGTGGCGAGCGCACTGGCTACAGCCTTGAGCGTTGACGAGAAGAAAGCAGAAGGAGCCGCCCAATGAGCAACATCGACAAACAGGCGCTGCGTGAAGCGGCGGAGAGAGCAGAATCCGATAGTTGGGGTTATGATCGCGATGAATTCAATGAGGCTCTAACCCCGTCCACCGTGCTGGCGCTGCTGGATGAGCTGGAATCCGCAGAGAAGCGGATTGCTGAGCTGGAAATGCGCACTATGGCGCTGAGAGGATAACCCATGAGCACTATTACCAAAGAATGGCTGCAGCAGAAAATTGCCGACATGGAAGCCATCCGCGATGATATCCCGTTCGGACTTGGCGAAGATGGAACCAATACACTGGCGGCGCTGCGTATCGCGCTGGCATCGCTCGAAGCGGAGGCGTCGGGGCGAAATCCAGTGCTGGCCTATGCAGACAGTTATCGCGATATGGCTAATCAGGGTGTTGAATCTATTCCGGTATGGAGCGTAATTACCGACCTGGAAAGAAATATCGCCCCGCTATTCACCGCCCCGCCAGCGCCGATATCTGTGCCCGCTGCGATGGAAATGGATGATGACTTTGACAGCTCGTTTGAACACGGAAAAGCTGTCGGCTGGAACGCCTATCGCGCAGCCATGCTTCAGTCGTTCGGAAATTCCGAACAACTCAACTCTCCGGTGATTCCGGAATGCTCGTGCCGCACCTGCCGCCCGGTGACAATTTCCGACATGCGCTTCGTTGTCTGTCCTGAGTGCGGCAACAAACGCTGCCCTCATGCCAATGACCACCGGAATGCATGCACCGGAAGCAATGAGCCAGGGCAGGAAGGTAGTGCGTATCCGGCAGCACTGCAGCAGGAGGTGAAGCCGTGACCTTCAACCGATACGTAATCACCGTGGTGCTGCCGAACCTGATTATCTGCTCACTGCTCGGTAAGCCTGCACTGGCGATCGAGAAGGCTGCTCGCCGAGTGCGCTTGGCGTGTGGCCGCCGCATGGAGCGCGTCATGATGGATGCACCACCAAAGGAGGTGAAGTGATGGGCAAGCTAACTTTCGTCATTGAATTCGAAGACGGCAAGGAGCCGCCAGTACATGCACATATGGAAGCTTTAGGCGGGAAGGTTGTTGCGGTCGCGTTCCGTGATGCATTGAGCGAGGATAATCCTCCGAAGACGATCACTACCTCTCCTCAGGTGCTTAGCGAGATGCGGTGCTTTATCTGCAATGGTAAGCATCCGATCGGTGTCGCCTGCCCATTTAGCTCGCCAACAGTGGTATCGCATAATGCCTAACCCATTCGACGCAGTGATGTTCGTGCTGCTGGTCATCAGCGCACTTCAGGGTATGGGGTGGCTGCCATGGTGAGCAAACTCAAACAGCGGCGCCTGCGCCGCCTTAAAGCCGATGCAGCCTGGTGGCGTGAGGAAGCAGAGGATTGCCGAACCCGCATGCTTGAGCTGGCAGGAGAAGTCGACAGGCTCAAAAAGCTGGTCATACGCGTGCCGATGCCGGTGGTGGTCCCGGCGGAGATTATCCAGCGCATCAACGTGAAAGGTGCGTTTGCCATGGGGATCGAACGTTATGGCGACGCGATGCTGAAACTGGCGAAGAAGGAGGATGGTGATGGTTAACGTAACCCAGGAATCATTGGTCGCACGTATCGCGGAACTGGAATCCGGTCCGCGCTCGCTGAAAGAGGATTTTGCTCTGCAGGCGTACCGGATGTTGCTGCCGCATGTGGCAGAGAGGGAGAAAAAGTCAGCATGCATCCATGACTGGTGGATTGAGCCAGTCGGAGAAGGTCGATCAACAATCTGCCTGAAATGTGGGGAGAGAAAATTCCATGGCTAAGACCGCAGCAGAACGCAAAGCAGCGCAGCGTGCCCGCCAGGCAGAAGCTGGTGAGCGCAAGCTGGAGTTGGTGCTCGACGAGCAGGAAATGGAGATGCTGGCGCGCAACTGCGCCGAGCGTCGCCCGGGCCGTGAGCCATACGAACTGAGCGAGTACATCGCGTTGCTTATCCGCCAGGATGATGCGCGGGTGCGTGGCCGCATCAAAGCCATCAGCGCCAACCAGTGCGGCAAGTGTGGCGACAGCCTGCCGGTGAAGTCCTGCCCTTGCGCGGGGGATTCGGCTTGCTGGGTAACGCAGGGCTGGCACGAAACGAAACTTGCGGTGTGACATGTCACGGCGTATTGACTAAATCCTCACATGATTATACTGTTTAAATGTACAGTATTTTTATGTGAGGTTCCATTATGGGCTTTCCATCTCCGGCAGCAGACTACGTAGAAACACAACTCACCATCACCAGCATGTGCGGCTACGACGGCAACTGCCGCACCGTTGAAACGTCGGCTGGGTACGCAATCATCAACATCGCGAATAAACCACATCCGGGTGACACAGTGCTGATATCGTATTGCGGCCGCACTGAGTTCGCCATCGTGCAGGGAAAGGCGCTTATCGTTCCGGAGGGAGAGGCCATCGAAGGCGATGCGCTGGACGATACGACAGTGCTGGGTGTGGTTACCCACTTTCTCAACCGCGCCGGTAGCCAGGGAGACGATCCGATACCAGTCATGTAACATCTGCGCGGGCGTGATAGTATTACCTGCATGGTAATAAAATCACTCAGGTGGTAATGATGCCCGCGACACCAAAAACCCACAAACGCAAATCAACGCAATATAAGCCTCTTACAGCGATGCAAGAGGCTTACTGCCAGTCCTACATTAAGACACCTGAAAATCAGTCTCAGGCGGCGATTGACGCAGGATTTTCGCCTAATACGGCTGCGGTCAAAGCCAGCGTAATGATGCGCGACGAAAGGATCCAGAAACGAATCGCTGAACTGATGGAGGAGCGCAACAAGCGAAACCGAGTCAGCGCTGACTACGTCCTCATGCGCCTGGTGGAAATCGACCAGATGGATGTGCTGGATATCCTGAACGACGACGGCAGCCTTAAACCTATCCGCGAGTGGCCGAAAATCTGGCGCACCACGCTCAGCGGGTTCGATCTGTCCTCAACCATCATGAACATGAACGAGGATTCGATAGAGACTATCCTCAAAAAAATAAAATGGCCTGACAAGGTTAAGAACCTCGAGCTGATTGGTAAGCACGTCGACGTCAACGCGTTCAAAGAGCGCCTGGAGATTGACGTTAAAATGACAATTGCCGATAAGATGGCAAAGGCTCGGGCTCGCGTTAAGAAACAGGATGGTGGTGAAGAATGACAGCCGCAGCCATGTCGCCGGAAGAGCAACTCGTCGAGGATATCGCCTCGTTCACGTATGATCCGCTGGGCTATGCGCTGTATGCGTTCCCGTGGGGCGAGGATGGCACAGAGCTGTCGCACGCCACCGGGCCGCGTAAGTGGCAGGCTGATGGGTTCCGGGAAATACGCGATCACCTCCAGAACCCCGCAACGCGTCACCAGCCGCTGATGCTGGCCCGTGCATCAGGTCACGGTATCGGTAAGTCAGCTTTCATCTCGATGCTCATCAACTGGGGCATGTCCACCTGCGAGGACTGCAAGGTGGTGGTGACCGCCAACACCGACAACCAGCTGCGCACCAAGACCTGGCCGGAAATCATCAAATGGTCGAACCTGGCCATAACGAAAGATTGGTTCACCTGCACCGCCACGGCGATGTACAGCAACGATCCTGGTCACGACAAACGCTGGCGCGCTGACGCTATTCCGTGGTCTGAGCACAACACAGAGGCGTTCGCCGGGCTGCACAACGAGCGGAAGCGTATCATCGTGGTATTCGACGAAGCCTCAAACATTGCCGATCTGGTGTGGGAGGTTGCAGAGGGTGCGCTGACGGACGAGGATACTGAAATCATCTGGGTGGCGTTCGGGAACCCGACGCGTAACACCGGGCGTTTCCGCGAATGCTTCCGCAAATACAAGCACCGCTGGAAGTGCGCGCAGATTGACAGTCGCACCGTGGAAGGCACGAACAAACAGCAGCTGCAGAAATGGGTGGACGACTACGGCGAGGACAGCGACTTCGTGAAGGTCCGTGTGCGGGGGATCTTCCCTGACGCGTCAGAGCTGCAGTTTATCCCGACCGGTCTGACCGACGAGGCAATGAAGCGCGTGGTTACCGCTGCGCAGGTGGCGCACGCACCGGTGATTATCGGCGTCGACCCGGCTTATTCCGGCGTGGATGACGCGGTGATATACCTGCGCCAGGGACTACACAGCAAAGTGCTGTGGACCGGCAACAAGACAACCGACGATCTGATTATGGCGAAGCGCATCGCTGACTTTGAAGACCAGTATCAGGCTGACGCGGTATTCATCGACTTTGGTTACGGTACCGGGCTGAAGTCCATCGGTGACGGCTGGGGCAGGACATGGCAGTTAATCCCGTTCGGCGGTGGCTCGACCGATCCCCAGATGCTCAACAAGCGCGGCGAGATGTTTAACGCCTGCAAAACGTGGCTGAAGCTGGGCGGTGCGCTGGACGACCAGGAGACGGCTGATGACCTGTCTGCGGCAGAGTACAAAGTCAGGGTGGATGGCAAAATCGTCATTGAGCCGAAGGAAGATATCAAAGAGCGTTTAGGACGCTCGCCTGGCAAGGGTGACGCGCTGCTGCTGACGTTTGCTTTCCCGGTCACGAAGCGCCTGCGCATTCCTGGTCAGGAGAACCAGCAGGGGAAGGCGGTAACCGATTACGACCCGTGGAAATAACAAAGCCCGCATTAGCGGGCTTGGTAGAATGGTGTTTCGAGTATCTTCTCGGTGATTTCAAAGTTAATTCTGTCCATCACCTGTTTTACGCGCTCCACCGCTTCAGTTTGGTTGACTTCTTCCAATCGCATTATCTCTGATGCGGTAATTACCACTGACTGCATTTGAGCCTGTGATTCGAAAGGAAGGGTTTTAATATCTATTCTGGATATGTCTCTGACATCATCGAAATCAATTTCTTCAGGTTTCTTGCCTCTGAACGTTAACATCATGTCCTCTCCATCTGTTACACATGCAGTATACACAAAGCCAGCGCATCGGCGGGCTAATTGTGGCATGTCACGGAGTTAAAATCCGTCGAATTCGTCTTTCATTTCTCGCTCAATTTCTGCTTCAGCAGATAACCTTCCAGCATCCAGATTTTATTCACCGCATTTTCGCGGGCAATCTTGCGGACAATCTCCGGGTCGAAGTTTTCCGGGCTGGCGCAGGCGATTTCGCCGGTGACGGTGAAACCGTTGCGCAGCACCAGGACGCAGAAGGTTAAGAGTGATAGAGGCTGATATTCCTTTCCCAGGTCGTCTTTGTCATGCCAGATTTGCTCTACTTCTTCACCGCCAGATTTAGCACCATCATAAGCGGTAAAATAATGTTCGCTTTGAATAATGCTCTCAATGTGCTGCGGCGTAACGCGCGGCGCGGTTAAGCCTTTGGCCTGAATTTCCTGCTCGATAGCCATGCAGGATGGTGCTGGGGATGCGGTTGATACCATGGTTGCTTACCTCAAAAAGTAATCTTATCAAATGCGGCGTTGATCGCTTCTGCTGCACTGTTGGCTGAATTTTTGTCAATGAATGACTGCTTACCAAGAACCTCAGCCAGGCACTGCAATTTGGTGTGGTAGAGGTTCTCTTTTCGTAATTGTTCGTCTGATGGAAGATTAGTGCTCGTTGCTATCAGGATGCTGGAAAGTCTGGATTTCTCTTCGTGAAAGTCATATTCGGTAACATCAGTGCCAGCATCATCGGCAGGCGGCCACCCGGATAAGGATTCTGTACAAATGTTTTGAGGATTCGAAAATCCAACTCTCCATCCGAAGAATGCACCGGTTTCAGGAGACATAAAAATGCCAGTTGTGTCAGCTGGCCACGAGTTAAGATGTCTTGCCAATATCTCTACGGTCTTCATGTTTATCACCTTAAAAAAATGCCCGGACGAACCGGGCGAACTGGAAGCAATGGACTACGGAGTGCCTTCCTTGGCGGGTGATGCAGGGTTTACAGCGCAACGTCATCGAAATGGCGTTCTGCTGTAAAAAGGGCGGTGGTCAGAAGTGGGAGCAACTGCCACCGCCAAAGCTACACGCATTGCCTGGTACTGCCGTATCACGGTCCTAACGTGATTTGGTTGTGGTGGCCGGTGCTGATCTCCGGCTTTCCTTCATTTCGATGAGAAACACTTCGGCGTATTGCTAGTTTCACTCTCATCAGGTTGCGTTACAGAAGGTACACCTTGGCGGCCATCGCATCAGCCTGCGCATTCACCACAACATTGAGAGCACTGCGCCTGTATCGGTTAGCGTCACGGGATTAACCGGTCACCCCAATGCTCTCATCGTTGTATCCTCGTCTCTTCCGAGGTGTCACACCGTATCGCCACGCTGGTGAAACGCTATGTCGTGCATACCGATAACACTGACTTGCACATTCCGGCTACCCGGTCGGGGATAAGGAACATCAATGAACCCCTCCGGACCGCTGCGGCACATGTGCCATATGCCGTACTGCTCACACCTGGAAGCGCACTCACCAGTTTTGATTTAGCGACAAGACCTCACCGAACCGATATCGAAGTGCGCTTTCACGTTGTGTTACCTGAAGGGTAATAATTACACAGCATTCTGTCAATACACTACGTAAAATAATCCGTATATGGTTAAATTGGTAATAATTTAATCGTGTGTGAGGTTATCGCTATGTGTATCGGCAGCAAGCCATCAGTGCCAGCGGCACCAGAAGTTCAGGCCGCACCTCAGGAGCAGGACGCCGCTGTGGTCAGTGCCCGCGATGACGAAGAGCGCCGCCGCCGTGCTGCTGCTGGTCGTAACTCGACCATGCTAACCGGTGCCCAGGGCGACACTTCCAAAGCCAACACCAGCGGTAAAACGCTGCTCGGTCAGTAACGGAGATCCGAGAGATGGCGGAAACCGAAAAAGAGCGGCTGCTGAAGCAGCTCGCACAGCTGAAGAATGAGCGCACATCGTTCGAGCCGCACTGGCGCGACCTGAGCGACTTTATCAATCCGCGCGGTTCCCGCTTCCTGACGTCTGACGTTAACCGTGACGATCGCCGCAACACCAAAATTGTTGACCCTACCGGATCACTCGCTCAGCGCATTCTCGCCAGCGGCATGATGTCAGGTATCACCAGCCCGGCCCGTCCGTGGTTCAAGCTGGCAACGCCTGACCCTGACATGATGGATTACGGCCCGGTCAAAGTCTGGCTGGAAGTCGTGCAGCGCCGCATGAACGAAGTGTTCAACAAGTCGAACCTGTACCAGTCACTGCCTGTCATGTACGCCAGCCTGGGTACTTTCGGTACCGCCGCTATGGCTGTGCTGGAAGATGACCAGGACGTGATCCGCACAATGCCTTTCCCGATTGGCAGCTACTACCTGGCGAACAGCCCACGCGGCAGCGTAGATACTTCCTTCCGCCAGTTCTCCATGACCGTGCGCCAGCTGGTGCAGGAATTCGGCCTCGAGAACGTGAGTACATCAGTTCGGGGTCAGTGGGAAAACGGCACATACGAAAACTGGATCGAGGTTAACCACTGCATCACGCCAAACATCAACCGCGACAGCGGCAAGATGGACAGCAAGAACAAACCGTTCCGCTCTGTGTACTTCGAGACTGGCGGCGACGCCGACAAGCTGCTGCGTGAATCTGGCTTTGACGAATTCCCTATCCTGGCGCCACGCTGGGAAGTTAACGGCGAAGACGTTTATGCGTCCTCCTGCCCTGGCATGCTGGCACTCGGTCAGGTTAAAGCCCTGCAGGTTGAGCAGAAGCGCAAAGCTCAGCTGATCGACAAATCCACTAACCCGCCAATGGTTGCGCCGACGTCACTGAAAAATCAGCGCGTTTCTCTTCTGCCAGGTGACGTGACGTATCTCGATGTGCTGAGCGGCCAGGACGGTTTCAAACCTGCGTACCTGGTAAACCCGAATACCGCCGACCTGCTGGCTGACATTCAGGACACCCGCCAGACCATCAACAGTGCCTATTTTGTCGACCTCTTCATGATGCTGCAAAACATCAACACCCGCTCTATGCCGGTGGAAGCAGTGATCGAGATGAAGGAAGAGAAACTGCTGATGCTCGGCCCGGTGCTGGAACGCCTGAACGACGAAGCGCTCAACCCGCTTATCGACCGCGTGTTCTCCATTATGGCGCGCAAGAACATGCTTCCGCCTCCACCTGACGTTATGCAGGGCATGCCGCTGCGCATCGAGTACATCTCCGTTATGGCTCAGGCGCAGAAATCTATCGGCCTCACCAGCCTGTCGCAGACCGTTGGCTTTATCGCGCAACTGGCATCAGTCGGTAAAACAGATGCGCTCGACAAGCTCGATGCAGATCAGGCTATTGACGCGTTCGCAGAGATGGCAGGCACATCTCCAACCGTCATTGTTCCGCAGGAGCAGGTGCAGCAGATTCGCGAAGACCGCGCCAAACAGCAGCAGGCAGCCCAGGCACTGGCAATGGGTCAGGCAGTAACGCAGGGAGCCAAGACGCTCAGCGAGACGCAGACCACAGACCCAAGCGCACTGACAGCAATCACTAACGCAGTTGGAGCAGCACAGCAATGACGGACTTCGACGAAGAAGAACTGCGCATTCAGAACGATCGCAAGAAGCACGATCTGGAGCAGCGCGAGAAGGACGACATCAAGTTCGTCATGGATAGCGAGCAGGGTCGCCGCGTCGTGTGGGGTCTGCTGGAGAAAGGCCAGGTGTTCGGCACGTGCTTCAACGTTGACCCGAACATCACAGCATTCAACGAAGGGCAGCGCAACCTTGCTCTGGTTCTGTTTCAGCGCGTCATGACGCACTGCCCCGATCAGTATCTGAAGATGGCCGCAGAGGCCAGTGAACAGGAGTAACCATGAATTTATTTGAACGTTTGCTGCATCGCCGTCTTTGCAATGAGCAACCTGCTGATGGTGGCTCTGCACCGGCACCGTCTGAGCCATCCGCACCTGCTGCCGATGCTCAGGCACCTGCTGCTGACCCGGCCAAACCAGAAGGCGATAAACCGCAGCCTGGCGCTGAAGGCGACAAGCCTCAGGACGATAAGCCCGCTGATGGTGATAAGCCAGCAGACAAGCCTGATGACAAAGAGCAGAAGCAGGAAGGCGCGCCGGAGAAATACGAGTTCAAGGCTGGAGAAGGCGTTGAGCTGGACACCGAAGCGCTGAAGGACTTCGAACCAGTTGCCCGTGATCTGAACCTGACCAATGAGCAGGCACAGAAGCTGGTGGACGCATATCCAAAAATTCTGGCCGGTGTGCAGCAGCGTCAGGCAGAAGCCTGGCAGAAGCAGACCGAAGGCTGGGCTGAGACCGTGAAGGCAGACAAGGAGATCGGCGGTGACAAACTGACCGCAAACCTCAGCGCTGCGCAGCGTGCACTGGACCAGTTCGGCACGCCGGAACTGAAAGAATATCTGAACGCTACCGGGCTTGGTAACCATCCAGACCTTGTTAAGACGTTTGTGAAAATCGGTAAAGCCATGTCGGAAGACGGCATGGTCGATGGCAGTAATCAAGGCCAGCGTAGTGCGGCCGAAGTGCTTTATGGCTAATAAGAGAGGATATAACCATGGCTGTTAAAGGCGTAAATGCGCTGACGCTGGCTGACTGGGCTAAGCGCACCGATCCAAACGGGAAGGTAGACAAGATTGTCGAACTCCTTTCCCAGACCAACGAAATCCTGACTGACATGATGTTCGTAGAGGGTAACCTGCCAACCGGTCACCGCACCACCGTGCGCTCTGGCTTGCCTCAGCCAACCTGGCGTTTGCTGAACTACGGCGTACAGCCAACCAAATCCACTACCGTGCAGGTTACTGACACTGTCGGCATGCTGGAGGCTTATGCCGAGGTAGATAAGTCACTGGCTGATCTTAACGGTAACACTGCTGAATTCCGCCTGTCTGAAGATCGTGCATTCCTCGAAGGCATGAACCAGCAGATGGCTCAGACCCTGTTCTACGGCGACACCAGTGTGAATCCGCAGCAGTTCATGGGTCTGTCATCCCGCTACTCCAGCAAATCGGCAGGCAACGGCCAAAACATCATTGATGCTGGCGGCACCGGTACAGATAACACATCTATCTGGCTGGTGGTCTGGGGTGAAAACACTGTGCACGGCATCTTCCCTAAAGGGCAGAAGGCTGGCTTGCAGACTCAGAACCTCGGCGAGCAGACTCTTACCGATGCCAATGGCGGCAAATACCAGGGTTACCGTACCCATTATAAGTGGGACAACGGTTTGGCTCTCCGTGACTGGCGCTACGTTGTGCGCATCGCAAACATCGATGTGAGCGATCTTTCTGTGCCTGGCTCAGCGGCAAACATCGTCACACTGATGGTTAAAGCGCTTCACCGCGTTCCTAACCTGAAGATGGGCCGAGCGGTGTTTTACATGAACCGTACAGTTGCCCAGGCGCTGGATCTGCAATCTCTGGATAAAGCCTCTCTGGCTCTGTCCGTAAAAGAGACTGAGGGCGAATTCTGGACCACTTTCCGTGGCATCCCAATCCGTGAAACCGATGCGATTCTGGAAACAGAAGCGCGCGTTGTTTAACGCCTGTCATTAACTGATGGGCCTTAACCGGCCCATAAATGGAGAAAGAAAATGATCCTCGACAAACTGTTGATGTTCTCCGAAGCGCAGGCGGTTACTGCTGGCGGCGCTTCAACTGACGTTATCGACCTTGGCCCTATCGACGGCACCCGCCGCGATATTGGTGTTGGCTACCCACTGGAGTTCTGGGCAAATGTGAACACCACTGCAACAGCAGCTGGTGCTGCGACCCTGAACGTCCAGTTGCAGACCAGCCCGGATAACTCCACCTGGACCACCATCTATGACAGCGGCACGCTGGCGCTGGCGGCGTTGACTGCTGGTAAACGCCTGTTCTCTACCAAGGTTCCTGCTGGTGTCCAGCGTTATCTGCGCGTCAACTATGTGGTCGGTACCGGCCCGCTGACTGCTGGCGCGTTCACCTCGGGTATTAACCTGGATGTTGACAACAACACTCCATACTACCCAACCCGTTCCAAAGTGACTGGCTAAGGTGATGGCAATGGAGAAAGCAAAATATCGCGTCCTGCGCTTATCCCACATTCATAACAACCTCTGGCCGGAAGGTTCAGAGATTGAGTATGACGGCGAGCCAGGGTCGGCGCTGGAGCCGATTAATACAGCGGCGGAGAAAGCCAAAGCAGCTGCACTTAAAAAGCGTGGTCTTGAATTTGTTAAGCCAGAGTCAGAAGTAAAAAATGGTGATGGCAATAACAACGACAATACCGGCGGTGATGACGATCTGGATAAGCTCCGCGAAGAGTATGAACTGCTCTTCAACGATAAGCCTCATCCAAATACTGGCGTCAAAACACTCCGCGAGAAGATCGCAGAGAAGCGTGCAGAACTGGGCGTCTAAGCCTCGCTAATCACACAGGGGGCTTCGGCCCCCTTCTTGCAGGAGTCCGCTATGGAACTGGTAAACCTCAAAACTGGCACCGACAGCTACCAGGATGAATCTGGTGAAACAAAAACCCGCGACGATTATCCATGGGGCCTGTGCATCAATCTTGACAATGAAACACTGAAGAAACTCGGTGCAACGCCGCAGCCTGTCGGTACTGAGGTGATGATTTCTGCCAAAGCTATCATCAAAAGCATGTCGACTCGCGAAGATGGTGAAGGTGTCCGGCACGATGCCAGTCTGCAAATCACCGACATGGCGATCTCTCCTGTGTCTGGTGAGAAGCAAAAAACCGCAGCAGAAACTCTCTATGGCGGGGAGGATGATTAATGGCCTCCGTTATCGAGATCTGCAACCGTGCGCTGAGCAATATCGGCAACACCCGCAGTATTAACAGCCTGACCGAGGCCAGCAAAGAAGCCGGGCAGTGCTCCCTGCATTTCGATTCCTGCCGCGATGCTGCGCTGGCGGACTTCGACTGGAACTTTGCCACCAAACGCCTGGCGCTGGCCGATACCAACAATCCGCCACCTGACTGGGCATATGCCTACCAGTACCCGATCGACTGCGTGCGCATCACCGAAATTATGGTGCCCGGCATCCGTAATCCGACGGCTGCCATGCGCATCAACTATGAGGTTGGGGCAGATACCGAAGGCACCGGAAAGCTTATCTACACCGACCAGCCTGCTGCATGGCTGAAGTACATCGCGCGCGTCACCGACGTGAACATGTTCGATGCCATCTTTATGGAAGCGCTGTCCTGGCGTCTGGCCGCCGCCATCAATATGACGCTGACCGGCAGCGCAGATCTCGGTAACAACGCACTGACTATGTACCGCAGCGTCATCCTGAGTGCTGGCTCGCACAGCCAGAACGAATCTCAGGAGCCGCAGCCGCCAGTCGATGAGTTTACCGCAGCGAGGTTGTCATAATGGCTTTCAGTTGGATCCAGCCGAGCTTTGCCGGTGGTGAGATTGGCCCGTCGCTGTACGGGCGCATCGATATGTCGAAGTATCAGGTGGCGCTGCGCAAGTGCGATAACTTCATCGTGCGTCAATATGGCGGGGTGGAGAATCGCCCGGGCACGCGCTTCGTCGGCGAAGCCAAATATCCGACGCGCAAATGCCGCCTCATCCCTTTCCAGTTCTCGACCGTCCAGACCTATGCGCTGGAGTTCGGGCACAACTACATGCGCGTTATCAAAGACGGCGCGTATGTGCTGAACAGCAGCAATGTGATCTACGAGCTGGCTATGCCGTATGCAGAGGCCGACCTGTTCCGCATCAAATTCACGCAGAGCGCCGATGTGCTTACGCTGGTTCACCCGTCCTACCCGCCGAAGGAGTTGCGCCGCTACGCGCATGACAACTGGCAGATCGTCGACGTCACCACAAAAAACGGACCGTTCGAAGATATCAACGTTGACGAGTCAGTGAAGGTATACGCCAGCGCAAGCACCGGGACTATTACGCTGACGGCCAGCTCTGCCATCTTTAGTGCCGAGCAGGTCGGGAAATTGTTTTATCTCGAGCAGCCGGCGGTTGATTCCGTTCCCGTCTGGGAAACCAGTAAGACCACTGCTATCAATGATGTGCGCCGCGCTGACAGCAACTACTACCGCGCCAATACAGGAGGTACCACTGGCACGCTTCGACCGTCTCACACTGAAGGCATGTCATGGGATGGCTGGGGTGGTGATACCGGCATTCAGTGGGAATACCTCCACAGCGGTTTTGGCATTGCTCGGATCACGGCTGTGGCGGGTACAACCGCAACTGCAACGGTGGTGAGCTATATCCCTTCACAGGTTGTTGGCTCCGCTAACGGCAGTTATAAATGGGCAAAATACGCCTGGAACAGCGTCAACGGATACCCGAGCACGGTCGTCTATTATCAGCAGCGCCTGTATTTCGCCGCGTCTACGGCGTACCCACAAACCATCTGGGCGAGCCGTACCGGTGACTATAAAGACTTTGGTAAGAGCAACCCTATTCAGGATGACGATCGCATCATTTACACCTACGCCGGGCGGCAGGTGAATGAGATACGCCATCTTATCGATGTAGGCAACCTGGTCGCGCTGACGTCGGGCGGGGAGTATACGATATCCGGAGACCAGAATAAGGTCCTCACGCCGTCGGCTTTCTCATTCAGCTCGCAGGGAAACAACGGTTCCAGCAATGTGCCACCAATCGCTGTGGCAAACATTGCGCTCTTCATCCAGGAGAAGGGCAGCGTGGTCCGTGATCTGGCTTACTCCTTCGACGTCGACGGGTACCAGGGCACTGACCTGACCATACTCGCAAACCACCTTTTCCAGAAACGCAGCATTGTCGACTGGTCATTCTGCATCGTGCCGTACAGCAGCGCGTTCTGCATCCGCGACGACGGCAAACTGCTGGTGCTGACCTATCTGCGCGATCAGCAGGTATTCGCCTGGGCACCGCAGTCCAGCACCGGAAAGTACGAAAGCACCTGCTCCATCAGCGAAGGCAGTGAGGACGCTGTTTATTTCGTGGTTAACCGGACCATCAACGGCCAGACGAAACGTTACATTGAGCGCCTGTCCAGCCGCCTGTTTACCAGTGATGAAGACGCATTCTTTGTCGACTGTGGACTGAGCTATGACGGGCGCAATACATCATCACGCACCATGACCATCAGCGGCGGCAGTGGTGACTGGAGCTATCAGGTTGACTACCCGGTGACGATAAGCGGCGGGGCTTACTTTGTCAGTACGGACGTTGACGCTCAGATCCAGTTTCCGTACTCAGAGGCGGATCCCGACACCGGCGAGGTAGTGGCTAAAGAACTGCGCGGCAACATCATTTCCATAACCAGCACCACGGCGGTGGTTGTGCGATTTAACCGTAACGTTCCTGCAGTACTGCGCAATGCGGCCACAACTAACTGGCAGATGGCCCGCCAGACTTTCAGCGGGTTGTCACACCTCGAAGGCCAGACAGTCAACATCCTCTCAGACGCCAGCGTTGAGCCACAGAAAACCGTAACTGGCGGCGCTGTCACGCTCGAATCTCCGGGCGCGGTAGTTCATATCGGACTGCCGATAACCGCTGAATTCGAAACGCTGGACATCAACATCAACGGGCAGGAAACGCTGCTGGATAAAAAACAGGTCATTCCTAAGGTCACGCTAATCGTAAACGCCAGCCGCGGCATTGAGGCCTCAACTCCTGGCGGAGAATGGTACGAATACCCGCAACGTGAATTCGAGTTCTACGACGATCCGGTTGATGACGCTACCGGGAAGGTGGAGGTGAAGCTCGACAGCATCTGGGATAACAACGGTCGCGTGAAGGTTCGCCAGACAGACCCGCTACCGCTATCGGTACTGGCTGTTATTCCTCGCCTGACGGTAGGAGGGAACTAATGGTTAACGCTCAGATCGTACCGGCAACCGCAGAGCATATCGAAGCCATGCTGCCGCATGTCCGCCAGGCTGATGTTGATGAATTCCTGGCGACAAACGGATGGAGCCCGCGCCGCGTTCTGGAAACCGGTCTACGCACATCAACTTTCGCCTGCGCCGGGCTTATCAACGGGGAGGTGGTGACCATCTTCGGCGTGGCACCGGCATCTATGATCGGCGGCAACGGCATCCCCTGGCTGGTGGGAACCGATGCGCTGGAGAAATACCAGCGCACATTCCTGCGCCGCTGCGGGAAAGTGGTCAATGCAATGCTGGCTGTTTATCCGTATCTTGAAAACTATGTTGATGCCCGCAACCACACTGCGCGTATCTGGCTGCACTGGCTGGGATTCACCATTGAAGAGCCGCAGCCATACGGCGCTCACGGTCTTCTGTTTCACCGCTTCCACATGGAGAGAAAATAATGTGTGAACCCACCACAATTTTAGCCGGTGCGACACTCGCGGCAGGCGCGCTGTCAGCTTACAACCAGTATCAGACAGGGAAATATACGTCAGCAGTTGCGAAACAAAATGCTGACGTGGCAGAAGCGCAGGCGCAGGACTCAATTAACCGCGGCAACGCCCAGGCCGAAGAAGTTCGCCGACGTAATCGGCAGGCTGCCGGGACTCAGGCGGCAACCATGGGTGCCACCGGTGCGGATCTCTCAACCGGTAACGCTCTGGACATCTTCGGGGATACCGCTCAGTTCGGCACGCTGGATGCTCTGACGACCGTTAACAACGCCCAGCGCGAGGCTTATGGCTATCAGGTACAGTCTGCTAACTATGATGCCCAGGCGGTATCAGCGCGTAAGCAGGGGAATATGGGGGCCGCTACCACGTTGCTTACTACGCCGCTGCAGGCATATGGCGCATATCAAATGGCTGGCGGTACATGGTCGCCGTTCTCGCAGAAAGCTGCGCCAATCAGCGCGGCAGTCGGCACGCGTACCGGTCGATAAGGAGATACCAAAATGCCAACAGTACCAACAGTCACCGGTCGCCAGGTTGAAAGTCGTGGATTCCAGTCTCCCGGCCTTCAGGCATTCGAGCAGCCAAATGTCGGCGACGTCATTTCTCAGGTGGCACCAAAGGCTATCGACATGTTCGCTCAGGCCAAGCAGCGGGCAAACGTGGCACTTACCCAAGAGGCGTCGCTGCAACTAAATGCCGTCGGCAGCGACCTGCTCAATAACCCTGATTCAGGTTTCATGAACCTCCAGGGTAAAAATGCGATCGGGAAAGGCCAAGAGTATTTGCAGAAGTTCGATACGCAGATACAAAATATTGCTGCAAACCTTCCTGACGAGCAGGCGAGAAATGCATTTCTACAGCAGGCTCAGCAGCAGAGGACACAGTTTGCAACAACAGCCGGGCGTCATGAGGTTGGTCAAGTTCGTCAGTACGAGGCCGGTATGCAGGAAGGTACTCTGCACGCGCTGACGCAGCAGGCTCTTTCTCCAGGTTTGTTCACACCATCACTGATGAATGCCCGCAATTCCATCATTGCCTACGGCAAAGCCCACGGGCAGAGCGATGAAGAAATCGAGTCGAATTTCGTGAAGTGGCGCGAGCAGGCAGCAAACCGCGCCAGCGAAGCATGGTATACGCCGACCTATCAGCAGATGATGGGTCCGGAAGGTAAGATCGAAGTTACGGACACGCCGAGTGAATCACAGCTCTTTTCCGCCATGATCTGGCAGGAGTCTGGCGGTAATCAGTATGGCAAAGACGGTACGCCGCTGGTATCGCCTAAGGGTGCTGTTGGCGTGGCGCAGGTGATGGAAGATACCGGTCCGGAAGCCGCCAGGCTGGCTGGTGTTCCGTGGGACCGCGATAAGTGGCTGAATGACCCGCGCTATAACGCGAAACTTGGTCAAGCATACTTCGGCGCACAGATGAAGAAGTACGACAATAACCCTGTGTTGGCGGTGGCGGCGTATAACGCCGGGCCTGGCGCGGTCGATGGATGGATAAAGCAACTTGGTGACCCGCGCACAGGTGCTGTCAGCAATGAACAGTTTGCAGCAGCGATACCCTACGAAGAAACCCGAAATTATGTGGCGAAAGTCACTGGCAGCGCTCCAGCGATCCCCGGCGCTGCCACAATGGAAAACCTCATCAACCAGCCTTTCTGGGATGCGATGAGTCCGCAGAACAAATCAGCGATGATGAGCAAGGTCGCAGGTATGTACGACATGCAGGCAGCGGCAGGTCGCGTATCATTGCAGAGTCGCATGCAGGATGACATGGCGAAGTTGGAGTCAGGGCAACCGGTCAATCCGATCTCAGAGCGTGAATGGCTCGCGGTGATGCCGTTGCAGGCCAGCCCGGCGGAACGCATTCAGTTGCGTGAGTCTTTCCAGCAGTACCAGCAAGCGATGACGCTGCAACCTGTTTATCAAACCATCGTGCAGGGTTCTGCGCAGCAGGGTATCGCAGCTGTACAGTCTATGGCACCACAGGAAGATGATCCTGACTTCAAATTTAAGCAGAGCCTTTACGCGACTGCACAGGCCAAGCTAAATCAGGTGATGAAGGCGCGCGAGTCTGATCCTGGAACTTGGCTGCAAACCAACTCTCCGGTGGTGAAAAACGCCTTTGAGCAGTACCAGAACAATCAGGCGTCCGGTGAATATTTGGTTTCCCGCCTGCAAGCTGAGAAAGACCGGCTGGGAATAAACAGTAAGAAGGTACTTCCTGACTCGATGGTAAACAGCCTTATTTCTCAGATCGACAACAATAAGGAATCCAGCGTTACAGCCATTCAGTCGGTGGCGCAGTCCTTTGGGAAATACTCTGATCAGGTCATGCAACAGGTGCAAAAAAGCGCCTACCCGGCGTTGCAGGTCATCATGGCGACCAATAACCCGCGTGCTGCCAACGCCCTCTGGCAAAACCGCAGCGTCAAAACCTCTGATCTACGTGGCAGTTTTGAAAAAACCGACGCCGACAGCGCCGACTCATCCTGGAATGACCAGGCCAAAGACTTTGCCGGAACGATGGTTGTCCAGCCTGGTGGAGCCGCCGTGTGGAACAACTTCAACGAACAGGGTAAACGTCTGACTTACACCTATATGCAGCGCGGTATGTCGCCAGGCGACGCGGCAAAGCAGGCATATCAGGACGTTCTGGGCGAGCAGTATCAGACCAACGGCACCTGGCGCATGCCGAACAACGCCGGATACGATATTCGCGATGTTAACGATGGCGCTAACTACTACCTGAAAAAACTGTCAGCCGATCAGATCATGCCGCTTATCGGTGATTCCCGTCTGCCGGATGAGGTTAACCGCCAGCAGAGCATTTCACGCATTCGTGATAACGCTCAGTGGGTGACTAATAGCGACGAAACTGGGCTTACTCTGATGATGAACGGTCTGCTGATCAACAATGCTCAGGGACAGCCGATCACAGTGCCGTTTGCTGATCTGGCGAAACTTGGCGCTGGCAACCGCACCACCTGGAACAGCCTGACCAAATTCGTGCAGACCCCGGTTAAGTACACGCCTGGCCAGTCGAAGAATTACACGACGGAAAGTCAGCGCGACAACCTGATCAACATTATCCAGAACGGCCAGCAGACGGGACGATAAGATGCCAATTTATACAGATGATCCTGGGCAGGGTATAAACCAGCCGTTGTCGAATGCCCCGGCAGGGTTGGGTGAATCGCTTCTTTCCTCACTAAAAGAGGGGTTCAACGAAGGGCCTGTCGTATCAGGCTATCGGTTTTCCCAGGCCGAGAGGCTGGCGAATGATCCCAATTCGACCATTGTCGCCAAATCGGATGCCGATGCTCGCCTGAAAGAGTACGGCGTGAAAAGCATTAACGTACCGGAAAGTGGCGTCACACAGTCGTATCTTGACCATGTGATCAGCGAGCGCCGGGAATCGCTGGCGAAACAGCAGATCGCCATGTCGGCCCCGTCCGGATGGGTAGCCACTCCGCTTAACTTTGCCGCAAATCTTGCCGGTTCCATGGCTGATCCCGGAAACGTGGCGCTGGCGCTGGTCCCGTTCGGTGGAGAAGCGAAGGCGGCAACCATGCTTGGGCGTTTCGGCGAGCGTCTGGCTACCGGCGCGCGGCTTGGCGCTGGCCAGGCCATTGCCACCGTGCCACTAACGGCACAGGCAGCAGCAGCAGAAGGCGATGACTTCACATATGGCAATGCGCTGGAAAGCACCTTCTTTAATACCCTGGCTGGCGGGCTGATGCACGCAGGCGGCGGGCTGATCGCTGATGTGGTGCGTTCCCGCAGGGCGGCCGGTGGTGAAAACCCTGCCACCTCGGCAGACGCTCAGCCCGTCATTGATGCTCAGCCAACGCCGGTGGTCACGCCTGACAACATCCCGGCAGGTGTCAATATTCCTGAGTCCGGCACCAACGCTGATCTGTCAGCGGCAATCGCGCGGGATGCAGAGGCCTATGCCTACAGCCGCGCCTATGATGATGTCGTGCCGGAATATCTGGCCAGGCAGCAGGAGGTACAGACCGGGCGCGTCGAAAACGTGGCCGATCTGCGCACTGAGCTGTCGGCCAACAACCGGCAAAGTGAAGCGCTTGACGCTACGCTGGCCCAGCGTACAACAGAGTACCAGGCGCAACGTATGAACTTCAAAGCGGCGCGTGCCAGGGCACAGCGTGATATTCAGGGTGAGAAAGACACTATCGCCGCGCGTAATCAGGAAATTAACCAGACGCTTGAGCGCAACGCCGCCGCAGAACAGGCGCGCGGCAGAGAGTCGCAACTGTCACGAAAAGAGATCCCCGACGACCTGGCCCCATTAATCGACCAGCGCGCACAGCAGATCCGCGAAAGCATGCAGATGTCGCCGGTCGCCGGTGCCGTTCGTACAGCGTCGGCAGCAGTGCGGGAGGCCGACTGGAGCGTAAACCAGCAGGCTTACCGCGGCGCGCTGGCGCACATGATGGAAGGCCGATCGCCTGACATTGAGCCATTCTATGACCTTCATAAACCAGCGCTACGCGAGCGTGCTATCCAGCGCATCCAGAACCCGGTGCGGCAAGCTGATGAAGGTTCACGCGCCGTCAGTGAAACCGCCGATCGTGTGTGGCAGGATACGCAGAAGGCTGACCATGAAATCACAGCGGCTACTGCCGATCTGGAAAATGAATTTAATATCAGTGACGCGCTGCTGAACGACATTGCCACAGATAACCCTGAGCTGGCAGCGTCAATGCGCGAGAACATTGCCGCGATCCGTGCAGAGGCCAGTGACGACTCTATCGGCAAAGCGTATCGCGCTTTCGCCGCCTGTATGATTAACCGGGGGCTGTAATGGCTAACGAATTTCTGACGCAATGCGAAATGACCGTCAATACAGCTGCCGGACGCAAGCTGTCTGAGGACGAAATGGAATCGCTGGTGCGTGACATGAACGACACTACCAACCGGATCCTGGCTGGCAATGAAGCCCTGACACTGGAAGAAGCGGCGATGCGCGCCGCGCAGGAGCTTGGCAACCGCGAGCAACTGGCGAAAGTAATCGAGGCACGCAACAAAGCCATTAACACGCGCGTTGCTGCTCAGCGCCTGGGTGAGCTTCGCCGGACGTGGAAAGACCGCCCCGACATCGGGCTGGAGGCTATTCTGGTGGGACGTAATGACGCGCGCACCGGTTCCCGTCGCTCTGTATCGTCTGAGGTGGCTCAACTGCGCGGGAAGTACCACGCCGGTATCAACTACGATTTCGACCAGGCCGGGCTGGTTAAGTATATCGCCAGCGGCAGCAACGACCGGGAGATCGCCGACGCTATGTGGCGCCTCGGTCGTGGGCAGAAAACGGACGGAATGACGCCGCAATCAGTCAGCGCTGCGAAGATCATCATGAA
This sequence comes from Enterobacter cloacae complex sp. SHL021, assembly GCF_049237765.1. Taxonomy (NCBI): domain Bacteria; kingdom Pseudomonadati; phylum Pseudomonadota; class Gammaproteobacteria; order Enterobacterales; family Enterobacteriaceae; genus Enterobacter; species Enterobacter cloacae complex sp. SHL021. The sequence continues at coordinate 121,937 of NZ_JBMKJG010000005.1, forward strand.
GTGGCAGGAAACTGCGCGCGTGGATGAAAACCGCGCTGGCGCATGGATTGGCAAGATGCCCGGCTACATCGTCCGGCAGTCACATGACATCCTGAAAATTCGTGCCGCTGGGTATGAGTCCTGGCGCAATGCCATTCTGCCGCGCCTTGATGATGTGACCTTTGACGGGATCACCGACCGCGAAGGGTTCCTGCGTGGCGTTTATGACGGCCTGGCCTCCGGCGTGCACCTGACCTCTGAAAAGCCTGACTGGATGAATGGTTTCAAGGGATCGGCTAACGCGGCGAAACGCGCCAGCCAGGAGCGCGTGCTGCACTTCAAAGACGGTGTTAACTGGCACGAATACAATGAGCAATTCGGAACCGGAAGCCTGCGAGAGGCAGTATTCGGTGGCCTGAACAGCGCGGCGCGCACGACAGGGATGATGCGCGTGCTGGGCACCAACCCGCAAAACATGTTCAAGTACCTGACAGACACCATCGCAAAAGACGTGAGTAAGCAGAGTAACCCGGCTGCGCTGGCTGACTTTATGACCAAAGTTCGACGGCTGAATCGCACGGTGATGCCTCAGGTAGATGGATCGCTGAATATCCCCGGCAGTGTTGGCTGGGCCAATGCCTCCGCAAACGTGCGCGGCTGGCTGCGCATGAGTCAGCTCGGCGGCGCTGTTATTTCGTCTTTTAACGACGTGCCGATCTCGGCGACAGAAATGCGGTATCAGGGCCAGAATTTTATGCAGGCGCTGACCGGCGCAATGAAGGGCCGCTTTTCCCGTTACACCAGTGATGAGCAGAAGGAGATCCTGTCATCCATCGGCGTTTATTCCGACACGATGACGCAAGAGATCATCCGTCGCATGTCTGGCGATGACAGCATGAGCGGGAAGATGGGCCGCGCGCAGCAGTTGTTCTTCAAATACAACCTCATGAACTTCTGGACAGAATCCGGACGTAATAGCAATGCCATGATGATAACCAACTGGCTGGCGAAAAACGCTGATCAGCAATTCTCTGCACTGCCTGAGGATCTTCGCCGCGTGCTGGACCTGCACGGCATCGGTGACGCTGAATGGAACATCTACCGCAGCATGGACATGGCAGACAGTGAGGGTCGCAAATTCATGACGACCAGCGGCATCCGTGCAGTTCCGGATGAAGTGATCGGTAACTATGTAGCGTCTAAAGGCCTGAAGGTCACCGAGCGCTCTATTGCCGATGCCAGAGAGACGCTAGAGAGCCAGCTGCGAGGATACATTCTGGACCGACTTAACATCGCTATGTCTGAGCCTGGCGACCGCACGCAGGCATTTATGAAGATGGGAACTGTGCCGGGAACGGTGGCAGGGGAGGCGATACGCTTCGCCGGGCAGTATAAATCTTTCACCGCCAGCTTTATGCAGAACGTGCTGGGCCGTGAGGTATTCGGTCGCGGCTATACTCCGGCGGGACTGGGTGAGTCGAAAACCGTATCGCTGACCAACGCGCTGCTTCGGAACGGGAAGGGCGCTTTCCTCGGGGCGGCAAACATTTTCGTCTGGGCAACCATGTTCGGCTATATCTCCATGCAGTCGAAGCTCATGCTGAAGGGCCAGACGCCGCGCCCAGCGGATGCAAAAACATTCCTGGCTGCTGCCGCGCAGGGTGGCGGGCTGGGTATCCTCGGCGATTTCATGTTTGGTGAGGTCAGTCGCATGGGGGCCGGGCCTGTTACGTCACTGATGGGGCCAGCAGCATCGAACGCCGACAGCATAATCACGCTGCTCCAGCAGACCACGCGCGGAGATGCGGACCTTGGTGACTGGTATCGCACAGCTCTGGACAATACTCCTTTCCTTAATGTGTTCTGGCTGCGTACGGCGATGAATGGTTTAATATTGAACCGTATACAGGATGCTCTGGACCCAGGATCGCTTGAGCGTTATCAGCGCCGTGTTGAACGTGAGCAGGGTAATGACTTCCTGATCCCCCCATCGCAGTTCATGCTAGGGAAATAAAATGGAAAAGAAATCAATGTTATTGATTGCCTTATTTTTGTTTGGATGCACAGAAAGCAGGCAATACAGCTATAGTCCTGTTGCTCAATTAGAGCAGGGGCCGCGTGCACTTAGCACGGTCCAGTCAGTCTACTCTGATGAAGATGCCAGGATTTGCGCTAAGGCGTCTGTTGATATGGATAATGAAAAAGGAAAAACCTTTTCTTGCCTGAATGGTGTTGTGAAAAAATTAACAGACAAAACATCTGTGGCAGATGAAGTGATTACAGCTGCATATTTCTCATGCAGTAATGAGATATCATCCCTTTCTAAAGCCGCATATAAGACTACTCATTGCAATATGGCAAAAGAGACAAGTAAGTCTCTACTTTATTTTGACAGTAGGTTACCATATGACGATGCAAAATATGAGGGTAACGTCAAACAAACATTATACCCAAAACTGGTAAATGATATTCTGACCAGGAAGCAGCAAATAAAATAGCGTGACATGTCACAAAGGCCGCCGAAGCGGCCTTTTTCATATCAGAACGCAGCTGTGTTTTTGGTGATGTACTGCGCGTGGGTGCGAATGTCGTTCAGGCATTTGCTGACGCCGACGATGTAGCTCACCATAGTGGTGAACTCTGCCGCCGCACCGGAAACATCGTGCCCGTCGTCCTGCATGCGGTTGAGCAGGTTCATCAGCAGTGAGTGCTCCGTCAGGCCGAGAACGCCTTCAGGTGAATGAATGTGCTCGCGGTAGCCTGGCTTCAGCGGTACGTCATAACTCTTTTGCTCCACCTGCATAGCCTGCATTACAGCAGATGCAGTAGCCGTTGCCACTTGATCAGCAACCATCTTAATGCGGTCTTCCTGAGGGATTGCATTTTTGATATAGCTGCCTGTCTTACGGATCTGAGGCAACACCTCGCCAGTGACCCATTTTCGGAAACGGTAGGGGATAGTGCCAGGCGTAACCGCGTCGCGGCAGCGAAGGATCAGTGTGTATAGGCCGGACTCGTTGATGACACTAACATTCTGTGCGCCTTTAACGGTGTAAGTTGAACTTACTCCCTTTTCATCATCGTCTAAGGCCTTTAGAGACATACGTGAGTTCGTGAGTCCAAGAGCTTTGCAGACGTCTGAGGCCGCAAACCACGGATTGCCGTCAATGTTGAACATACGTACTGGGGTAGCTGACTCGAATTTGAAGACTGCGTCTGGGGTAGGTTTTTTTTGAGCTGTCATAGCGATCACCTTTGTAGTCAGGATAATCACCACTTCCGACGCCAATCGGGATGGTGGTGAACTGTGCAGGGTTGGCGTAACCGGCTACAAAGGACCCGGCGCACCTTTCGGTGCCCCCACACAGCCCACCATAGAAAATGGTTTGCTATGTAGCACGCATAAAAAAACCGCTCGCGCGGTATATGCGCCTTTGTAGTTATCCGGGACGCCAATCCCGGCACTGGATTTTGCCAGTGCCTGATTACTATGGCACAAGATTTATGCAATGTAAATTTACCGTAAAGGTAATGATTGCATGAAATTTAGGTAATTACAAACCCTATCTGGTTTGTTTCGTCAGCTGCTCAGCGCAGTAATCGAGATGCATCTGCAGATCCTTCATGGACATCTGCGAGCTGGTGACATAGTTCACCAGGGCAGTCAGCTCTGCCATCGGGCCATCAACATTAAAGCCATCCTCACCCAGCTGGCGCAGCAACGTCATCAGGTGCGAATCTTCAACAAGGGAGCGGACGCCTCCCGGCGTGTGTATGCGTTCGGCAAAGCCTTTTTCCAGCGGGTGATGATACTGACGTTGCATCTGATATTCTCCATGCATTCACTGTATGTATGTACAGTAGCAAAAGTCCTAAAGACTATCCAGCACGATTTGTGAATTACCTGAAAGGTAATATATTTGGTGTTTGTTATTCAATCAATTCATATAAGGTTTGCCAGGTAATAAACTGTCCAGATGATGCACGCGCGCCGGGCGCTGCTTTACTGGAGACAGGCCATGACGGTATCAACCGTAGTTGACCATAACGATTACACCGGGAACGGCGTTACGACATCCTTCCCGTATACCTTCCGCATATTCAAGAAAACAGATCTGGCCGTCTCGGTCGTAGACCTTGACGAAAACATAACTGTTATGGTGCTGGACACGGACTACACCGTGACGAATGCCGGTGGTTACAACGGCGGTAACGTGGTGCTCACAACACCGCTGGCTAATGGCTGGCAGATCTCCATTGCTCGTGAGCTGGAGCCAACCCAGGAAACCGACCTGCGAAACCAGGGGAAGTTCTTCGCTGAGGTGCATGAGGATGCTTTCGATAAGCTGACTATGCTGATACAGCAGGCTTATAGCGTGTTCCGCCTGGCCCTGCGCAAACCTTCGAGCGTGGCCAACTGGTACGACGCGCTGAACAACTATATTCGCAACCTTAAAGACCCGCGCGACCCTCAGGATGCGGCCACGAAGAATTATGCGGATACCATCGTCGCAGACAGCTCATCTTCACTTAATCAGAAAATCGATGCCAATTTTGCGAGAACGCTTCGAGTGCCAGAAACCAGCGTTAACATGCTGGGCACCGCCGCAGACCGGGCTGGAAAAGTATTTGCCTGGGATAGCTTCGGGCGTCCGATTAACATACCAGCACCATCAGGATCAGCTGCTGATGTGTTTGTCGAGCTTGCAAAATCGACTGGTGCTGGACTCGTTGGTGCTGGGCTTACAACGGTAGATAACCTGCTGGTGAAGTATAGCCCTCTGCGCTACGGGGCGAAGGCAGACGGATCAAACGACACTGCTGCATTCACCTTATGCATGGCTGCTATGCCAAGTGGTGCGACAATGGATCTGCAGGGTCTGACGTACTCGGTCACTGACATCGAAGTAACCAAGCCGATGCGCATAATCAACGGCACGATCAATGTGCTTTATGGGTCGCTGAAAGGTGGGGTGTATGTGCATGACACTAGCAATGTGCATGTCCAAAACATAACCACCATCGTTGACTATGCAAATAAGGCATCCTATACGTCTGCTAACGTATCAGGGATCCATTTCGAAAACTGCACCGATATATCCGCGGTTAACTGTACTGCTATCGGCTCAAAAAACGATAACTATTTGGCTACCGGGTCATGGGGATGCCCTATCCATGCCTATCAATGTTCCCGCGTTTCCTTCCAAAACTGCGTCATTAAAAAGGGTGATAAAGAAGGGTTGATGACTCGCTTCTGCGATGAAGTCTGGATGGATAACTGCCGCGGCTATGAGTGTGGTCAATCTTGCATCGGAACATCTGGCGGTAATAAAGCCATCATTAATGCATGTTATTCATATAAGGCTGGAAATACAGGCATATCAATGAATAGCCAAAACTCAATCGTCACGAACTGTGTCGTTGAGGCAAATCTGCAGTTCCATGGCATTCTAATTGGCCATAGCCATGAAACAGGCGCGTATGCTAGAGAGTGTCTTATTGCAAATAATGTTGTTATAAACGCTGCATCTAATGGAATCGCGGTAACATATCCATCAGTATGTACAATATCAAGCAACTCAATTCGTGATTGTGGCGGCAATGGAATTTTCATAGATAGGCCAGTAGATGTAAACTCTGTAATTACAGTAATTGGTAATACAATATCATCAAGTGCAGGATGCGGAATTTACCATTTTGGTTTTGATGATGACGCGATGTACAGCAACATAAATATTGCTGATAATACAATATATGGTTCTGCTCTTTATGGTATAAGGGCGTCTGATAATGGTTATATTAAGATATCTTGTAATATTATTCGTGGCGTATCGTCTGGTCCGGGTATTTTCTGTCAGAGGGGCACATCATCAACTTCATCTACAATAAGAGGGAAATACTTGGGTGTTACTGAAAATACAATATTTAATGTCTCAGCATCCGCTATCAATAGTATGGGCTTCGAATATATTGATATATCCAACAATAAAGGGTCGGCAATAAATAGTTCCTCAAGTGTTTTCGGAACATTCATCAAGCATGATGCAAACGCAGTTTACTGGAAACTCCCTGGATTTATGAACATTAGCGGCAATGCTTTTAGTGGGATCGTTGGAGCATCTTCACCAGCTGCCATTGCAATAGGTGATGATACAGTCACAACAGGTGGCACTTTGATTATTCGGGGTAATCATATCGATGACACTACAAAGACTCCGTTATCTTATCCAACAACAAGGTTTGGACTGAAATTCATTGGTAATACGCGCGGAGCGGACCCAACTCTAATCGGTGGGATTGTTCTTCCTGCATCTGGTTCTGTAGTTGTTACAAACAGCAATATTACTCCGTTCTCTTTACCATTAGTAACTGCTCGGGGGAATTCTGGATTCTATGTGTCAACATTTGCATTGGGGACGATAACAATAAATAACACAGGAACAAACTCTATGCAGTTAAGTGTTTCATTCTAAAAGAAAGGGCCGACTAACTCGGCCCTTTTATTTTAATTGGATTTGATTTTTGAGAAGATATACTCACCAACTTTAATTGAGTATTTTTTTGTCAAGTGATTGGTATCAGTGTATACGGGCTCGTTCCCATCAACAATAATGCATTTACCATTGCTACATAAAGCAGGGGTAGGGTCAATAAAGTGTACGTTTTTATGAGTCTTGGCGTACTCAATGAAACGTTTATTAATTGGAATCACCCTTTCTTCTTGATGCGTTTCGCAACTATTTAATAATCTATTTATAGGCAGATCCATACTCGCCAGACATTCATACATAATTCTCTTGCTGCCCTGTGTATCACCTATTATATACAAATCGCTCATTGAGCTATTTACATCATTAATGAAATAATCCATCTCGCTAATAATATCATTAGGAAGGTTGGTTTTGCTTGTGATTGGATCTCCTATCTCCCCGTTACGCCATGTCATTGCCCATATAACTTTTTTGCCTGGATGCGCATTGATAAATTCCACGGCTTTGGTATATCTGTTTTTGCAAATTTCTCTAATTTTTTCTGACCAATTAAGTGGATTCATGAAGTGCTTTGTAATCTCACAACCATCAGTTGCAAGTGAGGCAACCTTCAAACCACTTGATTTAAAGTATGCATAATAATGTCGGGCATGACTATCACCTATCAAAATATAATCAAAATTCTTAGTATCTGCATTGAAATACTGAACATCTTCAACTGAATTTAACCCCAAATGCCCCTCGTTAAGGCTTCTGAACTGAGCCTTTGGAAGTTTGTATTGCTGATTTGATACTCTGCTGGCAACCCCGTCAAGACTTACATACCATGATGCAATGATCACTACCATGAAACAAGCGACAGCACCATACCCGTAATTCCGTCTTTTCTCTATGCATTCATAGATAATGAATGAAATAAACAAGATGAACGCCAGATACCATTGGAATGCCACTTGAATATCTAATTTGTGGAGTATTACTAATACAGGCCAGTGAACAAGGTAAATAGAATAAGACCAAAGCCCTACTTTCCTTATAAGATAACCTGAAAAAACAGAATCTTTGTTATTGGCTAGGATGCATAAATATGCGCCGAAGACAGGTAATAATGCTATGTATCCTGGCCATGGTGTCGATTCACTTATTGTAAATAATGATAATAATATTATTGCCAGGCCAGCGATTTCAATATAATTCCTTTTTTTATCGCTGCACTTAATCGGGTATATGAATGCTATCCCTCCCAGCATCATTTCCCAGGCTCTTGAATATAGCATGAAGTACGATGACACAGGATCTCGCATAGTGATATAGGCGCACCAAGTAAATGATACCAAAGCAGATACAAGGATTACTAATTTCAGGCTTTTTAAGGAAATGATTCTACTAAGAGCATATATTACTATTGGGTATAGGATGTAGAACTGCCATTCAACGGATAATGACCAAGTATGTAGTAATGCCTTTCCTTTGGACTCAGTGTCAAAATACCCTGCTTCTGATTGATATATATAATTTGAAACAAATGTCAAGCTACTTAGTGCATGCTTACCTACTAATTGATACGAGCTTGCATCAAAGCAAAGATATCCAGCAATAAGCATTAAAGTAACAACCGCTGTTAAGGCGGGAACAATTCTTTTTGCACGGGCCTTTAAAAATGACCAAATAGAGAAGGTGTTTGACTCTAAACCCCTAAAAATTATAGATGTCATCAAAAAGCCAGATATCACAAAGAAAACATCTACTCCAGCGAATCCGCCAGTTATAGACTGATCTGAATAGTGGAATGCTACAACTGATAAAACAGCCAGAGCCCTTAATCCATTAATATCTTCTCGGAAGCTTTTAACATTCATAAACTTTACTGAATTTGTTATTGGTATTTTGTAGATTATCACCTTTAAGGTAATTTCGATAGGAGTAGTCTGAGGTTTTTTAATCCACATATGGTTTATTGTGTATGATGAACTCACCAACTAAGGGGGTTCTTATGCACATTAAACGGTGGTCACTATGGCACATGTGCTGACAACGGAGTCACTCAATCAGGGTCTTAGCCTGGGTGCGCTGGCTTCAGTAGTCGTCGGTGTCCCTCCCGAGGTGGCATTAGGTTCGCTGGCTGGCGCGGTAATTTTTGTTACCTCGGCAGTAGAGTATCCGATTAAGCGTCGGTTACTGCTGGCGTTCCTCAGCTACCTATGCGGAGTTCTCTTCTATAAAGCCACAGCGACATTGCTTATCGGAATAGCGAGCTGGATCCCGAAAATAACACCTGACTCTTTCGAGAAGGGCATCGTGTTTTCTGCCGGGGCATTCGTGTCGTCTATCGTAGCTGTCCGCATTGGCGTCTGGCTGTATCACCGTTCTGAAAATCCGCGCGACCTGATCCCGGGGAGAAAAGACGATGACCAGTCCTGAGCTCATCCTTAACGCCGCTATCTGTGGCGGCATTGCAATCCGAGTCCTGCTGTTCCGCCGTGACGGGTCACGCCATCGCTGGTGGGGTGGATGGCTCGCCTACATCCTGATCGTCGTGGCTGCCAGCGTGCCTATCCGAACGTTCTATGGGTACTACGTCAGCGCCGACTGGTCAGAAATCATCATCAAAGCTGTGTTCCTGGCTGCGCTCATCAAGACAAAAGGGAACGTGGTACAAATCTTCAAGATAACGAGGTCCCAGCATGGACATTAAACAATTCCAGCGTGCAGCTGGTGTCAGTGAGGTACTGGCCGCGCGCTGGTATATGCATATCACCGCAGCCATGAAAGAGTTTGGCATCGAGCATCCTCTGCACCAGGCGATGTTCATCGCGCAGGTGGGGCATGAGTCCGGCGGATTCACCCGGCTGCAGGAGAACTTCAACTACAGCGTGACCGGGCTGGCGGGATTCGTCCGCGCCGGGCGACTCACTCAGGGTCAGGCCAACGCGCTGGGCCGCCGAGCTGGTGAGCCATCATTACCGCTGGAGCGTCAGCGTGCAATCGCCAACCTGGTGTACAGCAAACGCATGGGAAATAACGGTCCGACTGACGGCTGGTTCTACCGCGGTCGCGGGCTTATCCAGATCACCGGCCTGAATAACTACCGCGACTGTGGCAACGGCCTGAAGGTGGATCTGGTCAAGCAACCGGAACTGCTGGCGCAGGATGAATATGCGGCCCGCAGCGCAGCATGGTTCTTTGCCACCAAAGGCTGCATGAAGTACACCGGCGACCTGGTGCGCGTCACGCAGATCATCAATGGCGGCCAGAACGGTATCGACGACCGGCGCGCGCGGTACATCACTGCCAGTAAGGTGCTGGCGGTATGATCTCGGCATTCGTCAAAGCGTACTGGAAACAGTTGCTTATCGTATTGATGCTTGCTGCTCTGGTGATCGGCTGCAGGGTTGCCTGGAATGAACATGGTGACCGGCTTTACGCCGCCGGATACGCGCAGGCGCAGGAAGATCAGAAACAGGCCGACGCAAAATTGCGTTCGCTGAAAGAACAGGAGAAAGCGGACAATGAACGTGAAGCGCAGCAGAGGATCGACCAGGCGCGCAATGATGCTCTTGATGCTTCCGCTCGCGCTGGCCGGTTGCAGCAGCAACTCGTTGCCATCCGGGAGCAGCTCAGGCAGTATAACGCCACTGTCGGCGCTGGGACGTCAGCCGCAGACACCGGAGTTTTGCTTGCCGACGTGCTCAGCAAATCTCTCGAGCGAAACCGACAGCTGGCAGAGTACGCTGACCGGGCCGCAGAAGCCGGACGAGTCTGTGAAAAGCAGTACGATTCGCTGACCCGGTGACATGGAATTTTTCATGGTACTGATTTCCGGTGACGGTATATAAAACGGTACGGTGAAAATTAGACTTCAGAAAGTTGTTTTCAGTCAATTAGTTATGAATGCCGTAAATAATTGAGTGGGAATAATCCCCCTCTGAGTTAACACCAAAACCCTCTGCCTGCGCAGGGGGTTTTTTATTTCCTTACTTCCCTTCACCCAACCTATACGCCAGCGCCACCACCAGCGACTGCACCAGGCACAGCGTTGCCGACTGAGATCGAAACGCATCCACCTGCGCCTCTTTCACCACAAAGCAGAGATCGCTAAATGTCGCCAGCGGGCTAATCTGGCTGTCCGTAATCACAATCTGCCGCGCGCCGACGCTGGCGGCGGTTTCGCTGACCATCACCGTCTCTTCCGCGTACGGCGAGAAGCTGATCGACACCACAATGTCGCGCGCCTTAATGCGGCTGATCTGCTCACGCAGCATACCGCCCATGCCGTCGAGCAGAATTGGGCGGCACTCCAGGTGGCTTAAAGCATAGGTGAGATAAGCAGCGACGCTAAAGGAGCGGCGCAGTCCGGCGATGTAGATGGTGTCCGCGTCGGCCAGAAGCTGTACGGCGCGCTCCAGCATCTCCGGTTCGGCGCGGGCGGCCAACTGCTGCAGCGCCTGCGCGTTCGAGCGGGCAAACTCCTGCAAAATATCGAGCGGCGTTTCCGGCACGGCTTCGCTCTCCATTTCGCGGAACAGCCGCGCGCGATCGCTGTAGCTGGCGGTCTCCTCCACCAGGTTCATACGAAACAGCTGTTTCATCTCGTTGAAGCCGGTAAAGTCAAAGGCATTGGCAAAACGGATCAGCGTCGAGGGCGGCACATCGGCACGCTCGGCAATGACCGCAACCGTATCAAACGCCACACTGTTCGTATTATCCAGTACATAGCGGGAGACCTGCTGCAGCCTCTTGCTCAGGCTATCGTAGCGATCGCGGATTTGCTGCTGCAGTTCGTTCAGGCTGGTTGCTGTCGTCATGTTATCCCCCAAATACAGTCTTATGATTCTAAACGCAAAACCGCGTCTTTTAAATGTTGGCCATCCATCTGGCAGCAAAAATGAAACAGAAACTTCACTCATTTCATCGCCTGAAAATCCTTAATAGCGCACGCTGCGTCAGTGTTGTTGCCTGTTAACATAAAAATCCATCCTTGATCACAATAATCATCATTTATTTTATTTCAACTTAAAATGGAATATTTGTTTCATATATAGTGTTCAGTACACAGTGTTCAGGTAACAGTCACGTATCAACAGCGAGAGGTTAAGGATGGAGACGGTAGCGAATTTTATTCACGGCGAATGTGTCACCGGTTCAGGCCAGCGCGTTCAGGCGATCTTCAACCCGGCCACCGGCGAGCAGATCCGTCAGGTGGTGATGAGTACGGCACAGGAAACGGAGCAGGCGATTGCCGCCGCGCAGCAGGCGTTTCCGGCGTGGGCGCGTCATTCTCCGCTTAAGCGCGCGCGTGTGATGTTCCGCTTCAAAGCGCTGCTGGAAGAGAATATGGAACGTCTGGTCCGTCTTATCAGCGAAGAGCACGGTAAGGTCTTCTCCGACGCGGTAGGCGAGCTGACCCGTGGCCTGGAAGTGGTGGAGTTCGCCTGTGGCATCCCGCATCTGCAAAAGGGTGAACACTCTGCCAACGTGGGCACCGGTGTGGACAGCCACTCGCTGATGCAGCCGCTCGGCGTCTGCGCCGGGATCACGCCGTTTAACTTCCCGGCGATGGTGCCGATGTGGATGTTCCCGATTGCGCTGGCGACCGGCAATACCTTCGTGCTGAAACCATCAGAAAAAGATCCCTCTCTGGCGCTCGCGCTGGCAAAACTGCTGAAAGAGGCCGGCCTGCCGGACGGCGTGTTTAACGTGGTGCAGGGGGATAAAGAATCCGTTGATGTGCTATTGACCGACCCGCGCGTGCAGGCCGTGAGCTTTGTTGGCTCTACGCCGATTGCGGAATATATCTACCAGACCGCGTCCGCCCACGGCAAACGCTGTCAGGCGCTGGGTGGGGCGAAAAACCACTGCATTTTAATGCCGGATGCCGACATGGAGATGGCAACCAACGCCATTATGGGCGCGGCCTACGGCGCGGCGGGGGAACGCTGTATGGCGCTTTCAGTGGTACTGGCGGTGGGCGATAAAACCGCCGATGACCTCTGCGTCCGTCTGGAAAAACAGATTGCCGCGCTGCGCGTTGGGCCAGGGCTGGACCAGACGCCAGAAAACGAAATGGGGCCGCTTATCTCCTCCGCGCACCGCAGCAAGGTGCTGGGCTACATTGACAGCGGGGAAGCGCAGGGGGCGAATCTGCGCGTGGACGGCCGCAGCTTTAGCGTGCAGGGTCACGAGAAGGGCTATTTTGTCGGGCCGACGCTGTTCGATAACGTCACCCCTGAGATGACGATCTATAAGGAAGAAATTTTCGGCCCGGTGCTTTCTGTGGTGCGCGTAGCAGATTACGCCAGCGCGGTGGATCTGATTAACCGCCATGAATATGGTAATGGTTCAGCCATTTTCACCCGCGACGGCGGCTGCGCGCGCCGCTTCTGCGAAGAGGTGCAGGCGGGCATGGTAGGGGTTAACGTGCCGATCCCGGTGCCGATGGCGTTCCACAGTTTCGGCGGCTGGAAGCGCTCGATTTTTGGTGCACTTAACGTTCACGGTAACGACGGCGTGCGTTTCTACACCCGAATGAAAACCGTCACCGCACGCTGGCCGGAAATGCAGCAGGAGACAGGCGCAGCGTTCTCCATGCCGACGCTGGGCTGACAGGAGGTTTTATGCAAACCGAACGTATGACCATGGCCCAGGCGCTGGTCCGGTTCCTTAATCAACAGTACGTCAGCATTGATGGCATTGAAACACCCTTCGTGGAGGGCGTGGCGACCATTTTTGGTCATGGCAACGTGCTGGGCATCGGCCAGGCGCTGGAACAGGATCCGGGCCATCTGCAGGTAATGCAGGGCTGTAATGAGCAGGGCATCGCCCACATGGCGACGGGATTCGCCAAACAGCATCGCCGTCAGCGCATTTTCGCCGTGACTTCTTCCGTCGGGCCGGGAGCCGCCAATATGATCACCGCGGCGGCGACCGCCACGGCGAACCGTATTCCGCTGCTGCTGCTGCCGGGGGATATCTACGCCAGCCGCCAGCCGGACCCGGTGTTGCAGCAGATAGAGCAGTATCACGATCTCAGCATCAGCACCAACGACTGCTTCCGCCCGGTCTCCCGCTACTGGGACCGCATCAATCGCCCGGAGCAGTTAATGAGCGCCATGTTAAATGCGATGCGAACGCTCACTGACCCCGCAGATACCGGTGCGGTAACCCTTTGCCTGCCGCAGGACGTACAGGGCGAAGCCTGGGATTACCCGCTGAGCTTCTTCGCGCGTCGCGTGCATCACATCGAGCGTCGACCGCCAGATCCGCAGCGTCTGGCGCAGGCGCAGGCGTTGATTGCGCGCAAACGCCGTCCGCTGGTGGTGTGCGGCGGTGGCGTACGCTACTCCGGCGCGCATGAGGCGTTGCGCGAATTTGTCGAGACGCTGCATCTGCCGTTTGCCGAAACCCAGGCCGGAAAAGGGGCGCTGGTAAGTGACCACCCACTTAATATGGGCGGGGTGGGCGTGACGGGCGGAATGGCCGCCAACCAGCTTGCGCCGCAGGCCGATTTAGTGATTGGCGTGGGGACACGTCTTACCGATTTTACCACCGGCTCCAAGGCGCTCTTTTCCCACCCGGACGTCGAGTTTTTGCTGCTGAACGTGGCCGAGTTTGACGCCCTGAAGCTTGACGCCACCGCGCTGATTGCCGATGCCCGGACCGGGCTGCAGGCCTTAACCCACTCGCTCAGGGCGTATCGCAGCGGCTGGGGAGAGGAGATTGCGCAGGCAAAAGCCGCCTGGCACGACGAGTGCCGCCGTCTCTGGGATCGCCAGTGGCGCCCGGACGAGGCACCGGAAGTGGCGGGCCATCTTGATGCCCAACTGACGGAATATGGCGAGACGCTCAACACCCGCCTGACCCAGACGCGGGTGCTGGGGCTGATTAATCAGCATGTTGAAGATAACGCCATCGTGGTGGGCGCAGCCGGTTCGCTGCCGGGAGATTTACAGCGCCTCTGGCAGGTCAAAACGCCTGATACCTATCATCTGGAGTACGGTTACTCCTGCATGGGTTACGAGATTGCGGCGGCGCTTGGCGCGAAGCTTGCCCGACCCGGGCAACCGGTTTACGCCATGGTGGGGGATGGCTCTTACATGATGCTGCACTCCGAGCTGCAAACCGCGGTGCAGGAGGGCATTAAAATCACCGTTCTGCTGTTTGATAACGCCAGCTTTGGCTGCATTAATAACCTGCAGATGGGACATGGAATGGGAAGCTTTGGCACGGAAAATCGCCACCGTAACCCGCAGACCGGGCAGCTTGACGGGCCGCTGGTGAAGGTCGATTTCGCGCAAAACGCGGAAAGCTACGGCTGTCGCGCGTGGCGGGTACATGATGAGCAAAGCCTGCTGGCGGCGCTGGAGGCGTCCCGCGCCCATCCAGGCCCGACGCTGCTGGACATCAAAGTGCTGCCGAAGACCATGACCCACGATTACGCCTCCTGGTGGCGAACCGGCGATGCGCAGGTAGCAGCGTCTCCTGCCGTGCGAGAAGCCGCGGCGCAGACGCAGGCGCAGGTGAAAAAAGCACGTCAGTATTAAGATTTCCCGCCGTAACGAAATTTTCATTTCATTTTTCTTTTTCCCCTCACCCTAACCCTCTCCCACTGGGAGAGGGGATAGTTCGGTGCGGTTTTCCCTCCCTCTCCCTGAGGGAGAGGGCCGGGGTGAGGGGAAGATGTCCTCCCTCCCATGTTGTGAGATTGATAACAAAATTTATCTCATTCATCTCAAAAGTGTTAACCCACACTCAAAAACATAATTTTCACTATTTATAAAAATGAAATAAATGTTTTATTTAAAGGGTCGTTAGTTCACAGCATTCACCAACACCGGGAGCCGTTATGTTTAACATTGCTTTACTGGGCGCTGGCCGAATTGGCCAGGTACATGCAGCTAACATCGCCAGCCACAGCGCGACCACGCTCTGGTCCGTGGTTGACCCGAATCAGGAATTTGCCACCCGTCTCGCCACGCAGTACCAGGCCCGCCAGCAGAGCCTGGTTGAGGCGATGACCGACCCTGACGTTCATGCCGTGCTGATCGCCTCGGCGACCGATACCCATGCGGACCTGATTGAAATGGCCGCCCGTCATGGCAAAGCCATCTTCTGTGAAAAACCGGTACACCTCGACCTCGCCCGCGTGCGCGACTGCTTGAAAGTGGTTAAAGAGTACGACGTGCCGCTGTTCATCGGCTTTAACCGCCGCTTTGACCCACAGTTCCGCCGCGTGAAAACCGACGCCCAGGCCAGGCGTATCGGCAAACCGGAATCGCTGCTGATCATCTCCCGCGATCCGTCTCCACCACCGGCGGAGTATGTCCGCGTCTCTGGCGGCATGTTCCGCGATATGACCATTCACGACTTTGATATGGCGCGCTTCATCATGGGTGAAGAGCCGGTGTCAGTGTATGCCCAGGGCAGTAACCTGGTGGATCCGGCGATTGGCGAGGCGGGGGACATCGACACCGCATTTATCGTTCTGAAATATGCCTCCGGCGCAATGGCGACCATCGTCAACAGCCGCCGCTCCTCTTACGGCTACGACCAGCGCCTGGAGCTGCACGGCTCTGAAGGGCTGCTCTGCGCGGGCAATATTCTTGAAAATCAGGTGCAGCACTACGGCAAACAGGGCTGCACCAGCGCGCTGCCGGAACACTTCTTCCTGCAGCGCTACAAATCCGCTTACGCCGCGGAATGGGAACACTTTGTTGCGGTATTGCGCGGCGAAGCGGTGCCTGACTGCAGCGGCGATGATGGTGAACGTGCGCTGTACCTCGCGGATAAAGCGCTGGAGTCGCTGCGTAGCCAGCGCGAGATCGTCCTCTAAACACAACCACCCTACACAGAGAGACATAATAATGAAAAAGCTGATCTTAGCCGCCCTCATCGCCATGACGTCCGGGGCTGCCCTCGCCGAAAACGAGCAAATTGTTTTCAGTACGCCAAACCTGGCGATGCCGTTTGAAGTTCACATGCAGCGCACGGCGGTGAAAGCCGCAAAAGAGATGGGCGTCAAGTTGCAGGTGCTGGACGGGCAGGGCAGTTCACCAAAACAGGTGGCTGACCTGGAAAACGCCATCACCCGCGGAGCGCAGGGGTTCATCGTCTCCCCGAACGACGTGAACGCGGTCTCCAGCGCGGTGGATGAAATTCAGGATGCGAAGCTGCCGGTGGTCACCCTTGACCGCTCCGTCGACAGTCAGAAGAAAGTGCCGCACTTTGGTGCCAACAACTATAAAGGCGGCCAGGCGATTGGCGACTTCGTGAAAAGCAAATTCCCCGACGGGGCAGAGATCATTCTGCTCACCGGTCAGCCGGGTTCCTCTTCCAACATCGAACGCACCAAAGGGATCCGCGACAGCCTGAAAGCGGGTGGCGATAAATACAAGATCGTCGCCGATCAGACCGGCAACTGGATGCGTTCTGAAGGGATGCGCATTGTAGAAAGCGTTCTGCCGTCACTGCCGAAACGCCCGCAGGTGATCCTCTCCGCCAACGATGATATGGCGCTGGGGGCGATTGAAGCCCTGCAGAGCCAGGGCGTGAAGCCCGGTGAAATCCTGGTAACCGGCTTTGATGCGGTTCCTGAAGCGCTGGCTCGCGTGCGTGACGGCTGGCTGGCGGTGACTGCGGATCAGCGCCCGGGCTTTGCGGTGCAAACGGCAATGAGCCAGCTGGTGGCCAACGTGCGTGAGAAGAAAGCCATCACCGGCGCGGACTACCCGCCAACGCTTATCACCAAAGAGAACCTGCAGCAGGCTGAGCGTATCGGTGAGGCCGGTAACTAATATGTCCCGAGCCGCCTTTGGCGGCTCATCATGAGGAGGAGCAGACTGATGTCGCAACCCTTACTGAAAGTGACCGAGCTGGCGAAAAGCTTTTCCGGCGTCTGGGCGCTGAGCAATGCCCAGTTGACCGTCGGGCCAGGAGAAATCCACGCCCTGCTGGGGGAAAACGGGGCGGGAAAATCCACGCTGCTGAAGGCGCTTGCGGGCGCGCAGCCGCAAACGCGCGGGGAGATCTGGTTCAACGGCGAAACGCTGCCGGTAGATGACTCCCCGGTGGAACGACAGAACAAGGGCATTATCACCATCTATCAGGAATTTAACCTGCTGCCCAACATGACCGTCGCGGAAAACATGTTCCTTGGGCGCGAGCCGCGCAAGCGGAACCTGATCGTCGATGAAAAAGCGGTAAACCAGGAGGCGCAGGTCATTCTTGATTACCTGCAACTGAACGTCGCGCCGACCACACCCGTTGCCCGCCTGAGCGTGGCCCAGCAGCAGATGGTCGAGATCGCGAGAGCGCTGACCCTCAACGCCAGGCTGATCATCATGGATGAACCTTCCGCCGCGCTGAGCGACAGCGAAGTAGAAAGCCTGCACCGTGTGGTGCGGGAGCTTAAAAACCGCGGGGTGAGCATTATCTATGTGACACACCGCCTGCATGAAGTTTTCCAGCTCTGCGACCGTTTCACCGTTTTCCAGGATGGCCGTTTCACCGGCACCGGCGCGGTGGCAGAAACGAACGTAGAGCAGCTGATCCGCCTGATGGTCGGGCGCGACGTGGTGTTTAACCGCCGTCCCGCCAGCGAAACCAACCATGAGGATAAACCCATCCGTCTGGCCGTGAAGGGGCTGAGCCGCGAAAAGCCGCCGCTGGATCCGCACGGTATTGCCCTGCATGACATCAGCTTCCATGTCCACGCGGGTGAGGTGCTGGGCATCGCCGGACTGGTGGGTGCAGGACGCACCGAAGTGGCCCGCTGCCTGTTTGGCGCAGACGCGTTTACCTCTGGCAGCTTTGAGCTTGACGGCGTGCCGTACCAGCCGCGCGACCCGCTGTATGCCCTCGATCAGGGCGTGGCGCTGGTGCCGGAAGATCGCAAAAAAGAGGGGGCGGTGCTGGGGCTGTCGATTCGCGACAACCTGTCGCTCTCCTGCCTTTCGTCACTGCTGCACTGGCGCTGGTTCGTCAATACCCGCAAAGAGGACGATCTGATTGAGTCCTACCGCCAGGCGCTGCAGATCAAGATGGTCAACAGCGCGCAGGAGGTGCGCAAGCTCTCCGGCGGTAACCAGCAAAAAGTGATCCTCGCGCGCTGCATGGCGCTCAACCCACGGGTGCTGATTGTCGATGAGCCAACGCGTGGCATCGACGTGGGGACCAAATCAGAAGTGCACCAGGTGCTGTTTGACATGGCGAAAAAGGGCGTGGCGGTGATTGTGATCTCCTCCGATCTGCCTGAAGTGATGGCGGTGTCCGACCGGATCATCACCCTGAGCGAAGGCCGGGTTACCGGCGAGATCCATGGCGATGATGCCAACGAAGAGCGGCTGATGACGATGATGGCCATCAACCACAACGCCCTGAACGCGGCATAACGGAGTTTCTCATGACGCAGATGATTTCTAAAACGCAGGCCCCGGTCAAACGCGCCGGACGCATCGATCCCATCGCCTTCTTCGAGCGCTTTGGGGTGCTGATTTTCATGATCCTGCTGCTGATCTTCTTCCAGTCGCAGAACAGCAATTTTTTCTCTGAACGCAACATTTTCAACATCCTGACCGAAGTCTCCATCTACGGGATCATGGCCGTGGGGATGACCTTCGTCATCCTGACCGCCGGGATCGACCTCTCCGTCGGATCCATTCTGGCGGTGTGCGCCATGACCGCGGCGTACGTGATCAAAGGCGACAACTTTACCACCGTCGACCCGAACGCCTGGGGCGGCATGAGCTGGCTGATAGGGCTGGGGATTTGTCTGGCGATGGGCACGGCGATTGGTTTTCTGCACGGCCTGGGCGTTACCCGCCTGCGCCTGCCGCCGTTCATCGTCACCCTCGGGGGGATGACCATCTGGCGCGGCCTGACCCTGGTGATTAACGACGGCGCGCCAATCGCCGGTTTCGATCAGGGCTACCGCTGGTGGGGACGGGGCGAGCTGCTCGGTATCTCCATTCCGATCTGGATCTTCGCCATCGTCGCCGTTGGCGGTTATCTGGCGCTGCACAAAACCCGCTGGGGGCGCTTCGTTTACGCCATCGGTGGCAACCCGGAGGCGGCGCGTCTGGCGGGTGTGAACGTGAAGCGCGTACTGGTCAGCGTCTATGTGCTGATTGGCTGTCTGGCGGGGCTGGCGGGCTTTATTCTCAGCGCGCGTCTGGGGAGCGCCGAGGCGGTGGCCGGGATCTCCTTTGAATTGCGCGTCATTGCCTCGGTGGTGATTGGCGGCACCTCGCTGATGGGCGGCTACGGACGCATCGGCGGCACCATTATCGGCTCCATCATTATGGGCATTCTGATTAACGGCCTGGTGCTGATGAACGTCTCGGCTTACTACCAGCAGATTATCACCGGGTTAATTATCGTTCTGGCGGTGGCGTTCGACACCTACGCCAAGAGCCGTCGCGGCGCACTGTGAGGATCACGATGAAAGAGGTTCGTATTGGATTAATTGGCACCGGGTATATCGGCAAGGCGCATGCCATCGCCTATGCCCAGGCCCCGACGGTGTTCAACCTGCGCGGCAAGCTGGTGCGTGAGATGGTGGCCGAGGTAAACCCGACGCTGGCGGCAGAGCGCGCGCAGGCGTTTGGCTTTAACCGTTCAACGGGAGACTGGCGGGCGCTGGTGGCCGACCCGGCCATTGATGTAGTGGATATTTGCTCGCCCAACCATCTGCATAAAGAGATGGCGCTGGAGGCGATCCGCCACGGCAAGCACGTTTACTCGGAAAAACCGCTGGCGCTGAACGCTCACGACGCGCGTGAGATGGTCGAGGCCGCGAAGCGGGCAGGGGTGAAAACCCTGGTGGGCTTCAACTACATGAAAAACCCGACGGCGCAGCTGGCGAAAGAGATTATCGCCCGCGGCGAAATAGGCGAGGTGATCCACTTCTACGGCACCCACAACGAAGACTACATGGCCGACCCGCTTTCGCCCATTCACTGGCACTGCTTCAAAGAGACTGCCGGGCTGGGGGCGCTGGGCGATCTGGCGGCGCATATCGTCAATATGGCGCAGTACCTGGTGGGGGAGATTGAGCAGGTTTGCGGCGACCTGAAGATTGTGGTCCCGGAACGTCCGGCGAAGGCCGGGTCGTCGGAGATGATTGCCGTCGAAAACGAGGATCAGGCCCACGCGATGGTACGTTTCGCGGGCGGGGCGCAGGGTGTGATTGAAACCTCCCGCGTCGCCTGCGGCCGCAAGATGGGGTTGTCATATGTGATCACCGGAACGAAAGGCGCCATCAGCTTCACTCAGGAGCGCATGGCCGAGCTGAAGCTCTATCTGCATGACGATCCGGTCAACCGTCAGGGATTCCGCACGCTGCTGGTTGGCCCGGCACACCCGGACTACGGCGCGTTCTGTATGGGTGCAGGCCACGGTATTGGCTTTAACGATCAAAAAACGGTGGAAGTACGTGACCTGGTGGATGGCATTGCCGCCGACGCACCGATGTGGCCGGACTTTGAAGAGGGGTGGAAGGTCTCGCGCGTGCTGGACGCCATCGCACTCTCACACCAGCAAGGCCGCTGGCTGAACGTGAATGACATTGTCTGAAGGGGTATCAACGTGGAAAAGCAGTTTGATGTGATATGCATGGGCCGCGTGGCGGTAGACCTCTACAGTCAGCAGATTGGTGCGCGGCTGGAGGATGTGTCGAGCTTTGCCAAATATCTCGGCGGCTCGTCCGGCAACGTGGCGTACGGCACGGCGCGGCAGGGGTTGCGTTCGTCGATGCTGGCGCGCGTGGGCGACGAGCATATGGGCCGATTCCTGCGCGAAGAGCTAAATCAGGTGGGCTGTGATACCAGCCATCTGATCACCGATAAAACACGCCTCACGGCGCTGGTGCTACTCGGCATTAAAGACCGGGACACCTTTCCTCTGATTTTTTATCGCGATAACTGCGCGGATATGGCTATTACGGCCAGCGATGTGGACGAAAACTACATCGCTTCCGCACGGTGTCTTGCCATCACCGGGACTCACCTTTCTCATCCGCAGACCCGCGAGGCGGTGCTGACGGCGCTGGGCTACGCCCGTCGTCACGGCGTGCGCACGGTGCTGGACATTGATTACCGCCCGGTGCTGTGGGGGCTGACCTCCTTAGGCGACGGCGAAACGCGCTTTATCGCGGCCGATCAGGTCACCCGTGAACTTCAGGAAGTGCTGCACCTCTTCGACGTTATTGTCGGCACCGAGGAGGAGTTCCACATTGCGGGCGGCAGCACGGACACCCTGCTGGCGCTGGCGCAGGTGCGTGCCGTGAGTCAGGCCACGCTGGTCTGCAAACGCGGCGCGCTTGGCTGTTCGGTCTATACCGGTGCCATTCCGGCCCGTCTGGATGACGGCCTGACGGTGACCGGCGTGCGCGTGGAGGTGCTGAACGTCCTCGGCGCGGGCGATGCCTTTATGTCTGGCCTGCTGCGCGGCTACCTGAACGACGAGGGCTGGGAGCAGGCGTGCCGCTATGCCAACGCCTGCGGCGCGCTGGTGGTCTCGCGCCACGGCTGCGCCCCGGCGATGCCGAGCAAAATTGAGCTGGATGACTATCTCGCGCGCGCCGCGCTCGTTCCACGCCCGGATCTCGACCCGCGTCTGAACCATCTGCACCGGGTCACCACCCGTCGCCGCGAATGGCCGGAATTGTGCGTAATGGCGTTCGATCACCGCAGCCAGCTTGAAGATATGGCGCTGCAGTGCGGGGCGTCGCTCAAACGTATTCCGGCGCTCAAGCAGCTGATCCTGCAGGCCAGCCGCGAGGCGGCGAGCCGTGCCGGGCTGGCAGGCAAAGCGGGCCTGCTGTGTGACGGTACGTTTGGTCAGGACGCGCTCAACGCCATTACCGGTGAAGGGTGGTGGATCGGGCGGCCCATTGAGCTGCCGGGCTCCCGTCCGCTGGAGATGGAGCACGGTAACATCGGCACCCAGCTTATCAGCTGGCCGCAGGAGCATGTGGTGAAGTGCCTGGTCTTTTTCCACCCGGAAGATGCCCACGGCCTGCGCCTGGAGCAGGAGCAGAAAATTGCCGAGGTCTACCACGCCTGCTGCCAGTCCGGGCATGAGCTGCTGCTGGAGGTGATATTGCCCGCCAGCATGCCGCGCAGCGATGAACTTTATCTGCGTGCCATCTCCCGCTTCTACAACCTGGGTATTTACCCGGACTGGTGGAAATTGCCGCCGCTGACGTCCGATGGCTGGACGGCACTGAGCGAGATTATCCAGCGTCGGGATCCGCACTGCCGTGGGGTGGTGATCCTCGGGCTGGATGCGCCTGCCGAGCAGCTGCGTGCCGGGTTTAACGCCGCGGCAGGGCACGAACTGGTGAAAGGATTTGCCGTGGGGCGCACGCTGTTTGGCGAAGCTTCCCGCGCATGGCTGAAACACGATATCGACGATGCGCAGCTGGTGGCGCGCATCCGGGACAATTACCTGCAGCTTATCGCCTGGTGGCGCGAGCGCGGACACGCATAATGGAGACGACAATGAGTGTGCAATTAGGCATTAACCCCCTG
This sequence comes from Enterobacter cloacae complex sp. SHL021, assembly GCF_049237765.1. Classification (NCBI taxonomy): domain Bacteria; kingdom Pseudomonadati; phylum Pseudomonadota; class Gammaproteobacteria; order Enterobacterales; family Enterobacteriaceae; genus Enterobacter; species Enterobacter cloacae complex sp. SHL021. The sequence continues at coordinate 144,933 of NZ_JBMKJG010000005.1, forward strand.
ACGTGGACTAACGACGATCTGCCTTCCCTTGGTGCCGAAACGCCGCTGGAGACCTGTCTGAGCGAGGGGAAAGAGGCCGGTTTTGCCGGTTTCGAACTGGGCAACAAATTCCCGCGTGAAGCGCGCCTGCTTGGCCCTATTTTGCAGCGCCACGATCTGCAGCTGGTCTCTGGCTGGTACTCCGGCCGCCTGCTGGAGCGCAGCGTGGAAGAGGAGATTGCCGCCGTGCAGTCCCACCTGACGCTGCTGCGTGAGCTGGGGGCAAAGGTGCTGGTATTTGCGGAGGTGAGCGGCTGCATTCACGGCGAGCAGCAGACGCCGGTGCATCTGCGCCCGCGCTTCCCGCAGGCACGCTGGAAAGAGTATGGTGAGAAGCTCACGGAATTTGCCCGCTACACTCAGCAGCAGGGGGTGCAGATTGCCTATCACCACCATATGGGGACGGTGATTGAGTCCGCCGACGACGTGGACAACCTGATGACCCATACCGGCGAAGAGGTCGGGTTGCTGCTGGACACCGGTCACCTGACCTTTGCCGGGGCCGACCCGCTGACGGTGGCGCAGCGCTGGGCGTCGCGCATCAACCACGTTCACTGCAAAGACGTGCGTGCCGACGTGCTGGCGGATGTCAAAAACCGCAAAACCAGCTTCCTCGATGCGGTGCTGAGCGGTGTATTTACCGTGCCGGGCGACGGCTGCGTGGATTATCCGCCGATCATGCAACTGCTGAAAGCGCAGAATTATCACGGCTGGCTGGTGGTGGAGGCGGAGCAGGATCCTGCGATTGCCCATCCGCTGACCTATGCCCGTCTGGGGTATAACAACCTGAGCCGTCTGGCGCGCGACGCCGGGCTTATCTGAGGAGGTGACATGTCACGTCTGCTATCACGCTGGCAACAGCCGAACGATGAAGGGCGGACCCAGTCCGTCACGCCGGAACGCGCCGGGTGGGGATATGTTGGCTTTGAGGCCTATGAGTTGCAGGAGGGGCAGCAGTTGACGCTACCCGCCGTCAGCGAAGAGCGCTGTCTGGTGCTGGTGGCCGGGCGCGCCTCCATCAGCACGCCTTCCGCGCAGTTTAACGATATTGGCGAGCGGATGAGCCCGTTCGAGCGCATCAAGCCGTGGGCGGTGTACGTTACCCCGCAGGAGACGGTGCAGGTGAAGGCGCTCACGAAGCTGGAACTGGCGGTTTGTGCCGCTCCGGGTAAAGGTAGCTGGCCGACGCGGCTGATTGCACCGCAGGATATCGACGCTGAAGCGCGCGGCAAAGGCCATAACCAGCGCTATGTGCACAACATTCTGCCGGAAGACAAACCGGCTGACAGCCTGCTGGTGGTGGAGGTCTGGACCAACGAAGGCTGCACCAGCTCGTACCCGAGCCATAAGCACGACACGGATACTCCACCCCAGGAGACGTATCTGGAGGAGACCTATTACCATCGCCTCAACCCGGAGCAGGGGTTCTGCATGCAGCGGGTCTACACTGACGACAGAACGCTGGATGAATGCATGGCGGTCTACAACCGTGACGTGGTGATGGTGCCGAAGGGCTACCACCCGGTGGCAACCCTGGCGGGGTATGACAGCTACTACCTCAACGTGATGGCCGGGCCGGTGCGCAAATGGATGTTCACGTGGGAAGAGGACCACGCGTGGATTAACCGGGATTACCCCGCAGAGAGTGGGGGCTGAAGCGGCCTTTCTTGTCGGGTGGCGCTGCGCTGACCCGACCTACGAAACCGTAGGCTCGCACAAGCACAGCGCCGCTGGTCGAACTGTCTTCAGTGCATCTGCCTCGCCTGCTCAATCGTGCGGGCAATGGCTTCCGGCTGGCTCACCATCGACACGTGGCTTGCCGCGACCTCGGTGGTGTTCGCGTGGATGGCCTTCGCCATCGCGCGTTCAAGCTCAGGATTGATCATCCGGTCGTTCTTGCTTACCACATACCAGCTCGGCTTCGCGTGCCACGCCGCGCGAGTGACCTTTTCGCCAAACGCATCGCCCTTTATTGGCCCCTGTGTGGCGGCGATGATCTGTTGTTCACCCGGTTTCACATCCGGTGCGAAGTCCTTACTGACCGACGCAGGCGGCAGGTATAAAAAGCCGTCCGCGGTTTTTGCGATACCGGCGCTCCCCGGTGGCGCCGGGTAGCTATTAGCCAGCTCTGCCGTTGACTGACCGGCGTCCGGCGCGAACGCCGCCACATACACCAGCGATTTCACCCGCGCATCGTTGCCGGCCTCGCTAATCACGGTGCCGCCCCAGGAGTGACCTACCAGTACCACGTCCCCGTGTGCGCGAGCGATGGCACGCCGGGTGGCTGCTACGTCATCTTTTAGTGAGGTCAGCGGCAGCTGGACGGCTATTACCTCGGTGTGGCGTTTCTGCAAAAGGGAAATCACCTTGTTCCAGCTGCTACCGTCGGCAAATGCGCCATGCACCAGCACCACGCTGGTTTCACTCTGCGCAAAGGCGCTGGCCGACATCGCCAGCAGACCCGCCGTCAGTATCGATAATGTTTTCATCTTCAGGCTCCTCAGAAATGGTGGACCGGCGCATGCGGCGGCACGGTGAATTCAAGGGTTTTATGGTCGAGAGGCTTATGTGTCGGGTCGGCCAGGATAATGGTCACCTTGTGTTTTCCGGCGGGCAGTCCCACCAGAATCACCGGCTCACCGCTGGTGTCCGCCCAGTGCCAGGGTGCGTCATCCACCACAACGTGAATATGGCCGATGCGCGGAGTGACTTTCAGCGCGTCGGGCCCAAAGACAGGTTCAATGCGCAGGTTTTCAACACGGTACTGAATAAAGACGGCACCCTTACTCAGCGGGCCTGCCAGCGGCGGATCGACAATCAGCCTGGCGGGTGGCTGGGGCTGCTCAAGCGGGGCAACGGCAGCCGGACCGTTGACGTCGGCGGCGCTGAGGCCGCTCAGGGGCGCGGCGCAGACGGAAGACGTCAGCGCGAGTAAAGGAAGCAACAGATGCTGGCGAATCATTTTGGTCTCTCCTCGTGGGGTCATGTCACGAGAGACAGCAGACCATTTTTATGTATCGCGTCTGTTTGCTGATGCGGGATTTTTGTATCGATGCGTAAGCCAGATGAGGGAGATACAGTGCGATACATTTCCCCCGGGCATGACGAGAAGTTTGCTGGCATGGTGTCTTCAGGCGCATCCATCGGATGCGGAGATTTCCCGGAGAAAACATCATGAATAGTGAAAAAGTTGCGTTGATTTTCGGCGGCGCACGTGGAATTGGTGCGGCTATAGCGGCACGGCTGGCGAAGGAAGGATATCGCGTTGCCGTGACATGGGTATCACGTCCGGACCGGGCTAATGCACTGGTCTCATCCATTACTGATGCGGGCGGGGTGGCGCTGGCGATTAACGCTGATAGCGCAGATGCAACTGCAATTCAGGCTGCGGTTGATGCCACGATCAACCATTACGGCAGGCTGGATGTTGCCGTAGTGAACGCAGGCGTACTGCGGCTGGGCATGCTTGAGGATTATTCAGTGGACGATCTGGATGCCACGCTGTCGGTGAACGTGCGCGGCGTTTTCCTCTCTGTGCAGGCGGCAGTTAAACGAATGAGGGAAGGGGGAAGGGTGATCACCATTGGCAGCAATACCGCTGTGCGAACCGGGCATGCGGGTAGTAGCGTTTATGCGATGAGTAAAGCTGCGGTGGCAGCCATGGTGCAAAACCTGGCGCTGGATCTGGCTCCGAAGCGGATCACAATTAACAATATCCAGCCCGGCCCCATCGCCACGGATATGACGGCCGGAATGGCGGAGCAGATCACTGCACATATCCCTTTAAAACGCATTGGGCAGCCTGAGGAGATCGCATCACTTGCCGCATGGCTTGCTGGAGAAGAGTCTGGATATATGACAGGCGCGAGCCTGACGATTGACGGTGGATTCGTGCTTTAACTGCAGGGGCAGGGAAGCCCGACATTCTGACTAGCGCACGGGTGCGTCGACCACCAGACCCGTTTGCTGCGACTGGAGTTTGTCCTGATGGTGATACCAGGCACCAATGGAGGAATAAACGAAGCGGCCAAAGAAAAACAGGAAGCTGATTAGCAATATGATGCGGGTCATTCGAGTGTTAAATCGATGTCGTTTTCGCATACGTGTGGCCTGACTCACTGTGTTTTTCCTGGACATACCCTTTTGGGCGACGCGGATATTAAGGCACAGCGGGAAGGGTGGGTCAATTCTGCGATGTGTAAATAACCGTCAACATATACATTAACCGATGTTATTAAAAATAATAATTGCATTTACGATATTGATAACACGAAGAAAATTAACCGGAAAAAAACAGAAGAAAGGAAATTTTGAATTAAATAGTTTGATTTAAGTCAACGGATTCCCCTCAGTGGTATTTAAAATCCCTCCTCCATACTGTTTGCCCCGGGTGTTAGCGGGCAGCACGTACGTCAGGTCGGATGCCTGTCTTCATTTTCCCTCAGGAGAAAGGGGTTTAACCGGGCATCTATGAACACTATTGCTTTCCTGAAACAGAATAAAGACCGCTGGTGGGCGCTGCCGCTTATTTTACCGGTGGTGTTGCTGCCTGTACTGAGCGTGGCCAATACCCTGACGCAACTGGGCGACGGCATTGTGGCACTCTATTATCTGCCGCTCTTTTTCCTGCTCACCTTAATGCTGTTTTTCGGCGTTGGGGCTATTCCCGGAATAGTGCTGTCGCTGTTTATTCGCTATTACCCGCAAGTTGGGCTGTTTGAAACCGTTGCCGGGATCTTCCATTTTATTATTCCCTTAGTGCTGAGTTGGGGCGGTTATCGCGTCTTTGCCCCCAGACGCAATATGACGGCTTACGGCGATATACGGCTGATGGCGCAGCGCATTTTCTGGCAGGTGTTATGTCCGGCAACGCTGTTTCTGGTGCTGTTTCAGTTTGCGGTTTATCTGGGCGTGTATGAGAGTCGCCAGAGCCTGGCGGGGCTGAACCCGCTTAATATTCACACGCTGATCAACTATCAGGCGCTGCTGGTCAGCGGCTTAACGGGCGTACCGCTGAGTTACCTGATAATCCGGCTGATTCGCCATCCGCGTTATTTCAGGACATTGATTTCTCAGAGCCGCGCGCAGATCGATAAAAAGGTGACGCTCATCGAGTTTTTGGTCTGGTTGATCATACTGGGCGGGCTGCTGCTGTTGCTGCTGATACCAATGAATGAGAACAGCTCTATCTTCACCACTAACTACACGCTGTCGCTCCTGATGCCGGTGATGCTCTGGGGCGCGATGCGCTTTGGTTACAGGCTGACATCCCTCATCTGGACGCCGGTCCTGCTGGTCTCTATTCACTATTTTTACCGTTATATCCCTGTGAATCAGGGCTACGACATTCAACTGGCGATCACCTCTTCCAGCTACCTGGTCTTCTCGTTTGTGGTGGTCTATATGTCGATGCTGTCGACCCGCCAGCGTGCCGTGAATAAGCGCTCCCGCAGGCTGGCGCTCCTCGACCCGGTTGTCCATATGCCTAACCTGCGGGCGTTGTTACGCGATCTGGCCCGGAACCCGTGGTCGGCGCTCTGTTTACTGCGTATTCCTGAACTGGAAGTGCTGGGCCGAAATTATGGCGTGCTGCTGCGAATTTTGTACAAACAGCAACTGGCACAGTGGGTTAATGGCACACTCCAACCCAATGAGCGGGTGTATCACCTTACCGGGTATGATCTGGCGGTGCGACTCAACGCGGAATCGCACCAGCAGCGAATCGAGACCCTGGATGAGCATATCAAACAGTTCCGTTTTATCTGGGATGGCATGCCGCTTCAGCCGCAGGTGGGCATGAGTTACTGCTATGTGCGCTCACCCGTGAACCATCTCTATCTGGTGCTGGGGGGGTTAGGGGTTATTGCCGATCTTTCGCTCTCAACCAACCACCCGGAAAACCTTCAGCAGCGTGGTGCTGTCCATCTGCAGCGCAGCCTGAAGGATAAAATCGCGATGATGAGCCGCCTGCAAAAGGCGCTCGACAACAACGAATTCACCCTGCTGGCGCAGCCCGTTCGCGGCCTGCGTGGCGATCGCTATCATGAAGTGCTGCTGCGGATGCCGGATGCGGATGGCGCGTTACTTACTCCCGATCGGTTCCTGCCCGTCGCACAGGAGTTTGGCCTGTCGTCGCGGGTCGATTTGTGGGTGCTGGAGCGCACGCTGCGTTTCCTGGCCGAACACCGTGACAGGCTGCCCGGCCAGCGCTTTGCCATTAATCTTGCGCCCTCAACCGTTTGTCGGGTGCAGTTCCCGCTGGAGGTGAGCCGTCTGCTGAATAAATACGCCGTGGAGGCGTGGCAGTTGATCTTCGAGGTGACCGAGTGCAGTACCTTCGGCAGCGCGGAGCAGGCGATGCATACCCTCCGGCAGCTACAAAAAATGGGCGTACGCATTGCGATAGATGATTTTGGTACCGGCTATGCAAGCTATGCGCGGCTGAAAAGCGTGGACGCAGACATCCTCAAGATTGACGGCAGCTTTATTCGCAATATCGTCAGCAACAGCCTGGATTACCAGATTGTGGCCTCTATTTGCCATTTAGCGCGAATGAAAAAGATGCTGGTGGTTGCGGAATATGTGGAGACTGAAGAGATACGTAGCGCGGTTCACGCGCTCGGTATCGACTATGTGCAGGGCTATCTGATAGGTCGGCCGGAGGCGCTTGAGTCACTGCTGGAGGCAGAGGCGTCCGTAGCGGACGCCTGAGCCGTTACGCCGCGACGTCGGCGCTCTCTTCTTCGATTTTGAGCATCCAGCCGGTGACCGCTTCCCAGTACTGCTGCTCTTTTTCCAGATCCAGCAGAACCAGCGCATTCTGGCTAAACCAGTCGTGCGGGAAGCTCAGCGTCCAGTGATGGTCATCCGTTTTGAGTTTCAGCGTGGGCGGCGTGGTGGTGGCCTGACGCTGGTTATTCAGCAGCACGCCCAGACGCAGCAATTGAATCATCGGCAGGAACTGCTTTTTCTTGAACAGCGTGAAGCGCGGCAGATCGTCGAGCTTAATGGCTTTGCGATGATAGCGCACCAGCGTCGCCATCATGGTTTGCTGCTCCTGGTTGAAGCCCGGCAAATCGCTGTTTTGCAGAATGTAGGCGGAATGACGGTGCATGCCGCTGTGGTTGATGTTCAGGCCCACTTCGTGCAGCATCGCGGCCCATTTCAGCAGGGCGGCAAGCTGCGGATGGGCAAGCTTCGGATTCTGCTCCTGCCACTGATCGTACATCTGTACGGTCGTTTCCAGCACCCGCTTCGCCTGTTCGCGGTCGATGTTGTACTGGTTTGCCAGGCTTTGCGCGGTGCGGCTGCGAATATCCTGATGGCGGAAGCGGCCTTCCATCTCATACAGCACGCCTTCACGCAGCGCGCCGTCAGAGAGACGCAGCTCCTTAATGGCCAGCGCATCGAATACGCCGCACAGGATAGCCAGCCCCGGTACAAACACCGCTTTACGCTCGTCGGAAAGACCCGGCAGGCTTAACGCGTCGAAACTTTTATGTTTCAGCACCTCTTCGGTCAGCAACGTCAGGCGTTCGGGGGTGATAAAACCGTCTTTTTCACCCATCGCCAGCAGCACTTCATGGGCCGCTTTGATGGTGCCCGAGGCCCCCAGCGCGACGTTCCAGCCCTGGATACGGTACTGCCAGGCCAGATTTTCCAGCTTCTGAACGGCGGCCATGCGCGCCCGCTGGAAGTTTTCCCGCGAGATCGCACCGCCCGGGAAATACATCTGCGCAAAACTGACGCAGCCCATACGGCGGCTTTCCACCAGACGCGGTTCAAAGTCTTCACCAATGACCAGCTCTGTGGAGCCGCCGCCGATATCAATCACCAGCTTGCGGCCTTTTTCCGGCTGCGTGTGCTCAACGCCCATAAAAATCAGACGCGCCTCTTCGTTACCGGAGATGATCTCAATCGGGTAGGGGATCACTTTTTCCGCACGCTTGAGGAATTCAGGGGCATTCAGCGCCTGGCGCAGGGTATGCGTTCCCACAATGCAGACACTGGAGGGTGAGAAGCCCTGCAGGCGTTCAGCAAACAGCGACAGGCAGTTCAGGCCGCGCTCCATCGCCTCTTCGCTGAGCATGCTGCGTTCATCAAGACCATCTGCCAGGTGTACGCGCTGCTTCAGACGACCGATGATCTGCAGCGCGCCATCCACCTCACGGGCGATGACCATGTGGAAACTGTTAGAACCAAGGTCGACCGCGGCGAATTCCTGTGGTCGTGGGGTCTTATCATTTATCGGCATAGGTTAATCGGGTTGCTCGAGTGATTTGATATAGTCGTAAATCGCCAGTTGCGACCGCACTTTACGGCGGTTGCCGCGCGGTACATAGCGGTTACTGAGTTCTTTGTCGATATAGCGCGCTTTCACCGTGTCGCTAAACAGAATCTCGATAATGTCGAGAATACGCTGTTTCAGGCGCGGATCCAGCAGCGGCGCTGCGACTTCAATGCGATAATCAATATTGCGCGTCATCCAGTCTGCCGAAGAGAGATAGACCTGTTTATCTCCCGCATTATCGAAAATATAGACCCGATCGTGCTCCAGGTAGCGGTCGACAATGCTGATGACGCGAATATTATCGCTGATGCCTTCCAGTTCCGGGATGAGGGAGCACATGCCGCGGATCAGCAGGTTAACCGGAACGCCGGAGCTGGACGCCGCATAGAGTCTGTCCACGAGACCTTTGTCGACCAGATTGTTGAGCTTCAGCGTGATGCCGGACGACAAGCCTTTCTGGGCGTTGGCAATTTCTTTGTCGATCATATCGTACAGCAGGCGGCGCGAGTTCTGCGGTGACACCAGCAGATAATCGAAGCTCACCGGGCGGTACGGGTTCTCAATAAAGTTGAACACCCGGCGCACCTCGTTGGTGATGCGCGCGTCGGCGGTCAGCAGCGAGTAGTCGGTATAAATTCGTGCGGTTTTCTCGTTAAAGTTCCCGGTACCGATGTGGGCATAGCGCACCACGTCGTCACCCTCTTTACGGGAAATAAGGAACAGCTTGGCGTGAATTTTCAGCCCCGGGGCGGAGAATATAACGTGTACACCTGCTTCCGTCAGACGGCGCGCCCAGTGGATATTGGCCTCTTCGTCGAAACGTGCCTGCAGCTCAACCACCACGGTTACTTTTTTGCCGTTGTGCGCGGCGTGGATCATCGCGTCGATGATGCGGGAGTCTTTCGCCACGCGGTAAATATTGATTTTGATTGCCAGCACGCTCGGGTCAAAGGAGGCCTGACGCAGCAGCTCCAGCACGTGTTCAAACGTGTGATACGGATAGTAGAGCAGGACGTCGCGTTCGCGGATGGCATCGAAACCGTTACGGAACTTATCGAACCAAAGATGACGCAGACGCGGCAGTGGTTTATTCACCAGATTGGCTTTGCCGACGTTCGGGAAGCCAATAAAGTCTTTAAAGTTATGGTAACGACCGCCCGGCACGATGGAGTCATAGCGCGAGATAGTCAGCTTGTCGCGCAGCATTTCCACCATCGCGTCTGGCATATCACGCTGATAGACAAAGCGCACCGGTTCGGCCGTCAGACGCTGCTTGAGGCTGGAGGACATCAGTTCCATCAGGCTGGCTTCCATCTCGTGCACCAGGTCATATTCGGCGTCACGGGTCATCTTCATCGAGTAGGCGTTTAACGCGTCGTAATCGAAGAAGCCTTTGAAGATATCGTCCAGACAGTAGCGCAGGATGTTATCCAGCAGGATCATCGGTTTGCGTCTGCGCGGGGTTTCCGGCGGCAGGTTCACAAAACGTGGCACCTTGTCGGACGGGATCTCCAGCAGCGCGTAACGGATGGATTCACCGCGAATAATTTCCACCGCCAGGTAGGTGTAGTCATCTTTCAGGAACTGCACCAGATCGGTTTCGCGGTTGATCAGAATAGGGGTGATGTGCTGGCGCAGATACTGTTTAAAGTAGTGGCGCAGCCAGTTTTGTTGGTTAACGGAGAGCTGACGTTCGTTAATCAGGAAGATTTGATTGCGTGCCATCTCCAGCAGCAACTCGTTATAGAGGCCGTCAAATTCCTGATCGGCTTTCAACACGCGGGACTGAATTTTGCCTAACAGATGGCGAGAGTGAGAGTTTAAGCCCTGCTCTTCGCTGATGATGATCCGCCGTTTCAGCTCGGCAAAGCGAACCTTGTAGAACTCATCAAGGTTGTTGGAATAAATGCCCAAAAAACGCATGCGCTCAATAAGCGGGTTGCTTTTGTCCGCCGCTTCCTGGAGTACGCGTTCGTTGAATGCTAACCAGCTTAGCTCTTTCTCGATATATAACTTTTCCTGACCCATTACAGCTCACACTCCAGTTCAATCACAGGACGTGGTAAATCCGTCTCGTCCTTATTATGGCGAGCATTTCCACGATATGTCCAACAGTGCCAGAAAAGTATGACAGTTATTTTTTTGTTGGAGATTTTAGAAGGTTGGAGAAGGGAATATCGGGTAATGCGCTTTGTTGGTCGGGTAAGCGCTGCTGCGCCACCCGACAGAACAGACTACTCTTCGGCCGCGTAACCCTGCGGGGGCAGTTTCACGCCATCCAGCCAGGCAGCCCCGTCGCGCATCGCCAGACGCCCGTCGACAAACCAGCTGACCACCAGTGGATAAATGGCATGTTCCTGGCTCTGCACCCGTTCGGTGATGTCGTCTTCGGTGTCGCCGTCAAAGACCGGGACTTTCGCCTGCAGGATCACCGGTCCGCCGTCCAGCTCATCGGTCACGAAATGCACCGAGGTCCCGTGCTCTTCATCGCCGTTTTCCAGCACCTGACGATGGGTGTGCAGGCCGGGATATTTCGGCAGAAGCGAAGGGTGGATATTCAGCAGGCGCCCGGTATAGTGTCCGACAAACGCCGGGCTCAGGATGCGCATATACCCCGCCAGCACCACAACGTCCGGCGCGTAGGCATCAATCTCCTGAACCAGCTCGCGGTCAAAGGCTTCACGGCCGGCGAACTGACTGGCCTCCAGCGCGTGCGCGGGAATGTTTGCTTCCCGGGCGCGCTCAAGGCCGAACGCGTCGGCCTTGTTGCTGAATACTGCCCGAATGGTGCCATTGATTTTCTTCTGTTTGCAGGCGTCAATGATGGCCTGCAAATTGCTTCCGTTGCCGGAAATGAGCACCACGATGTTTTTCATTCAATGACCACACGCTGTTCGGAATCGGAAGCTTTGATAATACCGATTTTCCACGCGTTTTCACCTTTGTCCGTCAGCAGCTTAACGGCTTTATCCGCTTCGCTCGCTGGCAGGGCGATCACCATACCTACGCCACAGTTAAAGGTGCGGTACATTTCGTGAGAACTCACGTTGCCCGCGGTTTGCAGCCAGTTAAAGACAGCTGGCCACTGCCAGGACGATTCGTCGATTACTGCCTGGGTGTTGTCCGGCAGTACGCGCGGAATGTTTTCCCAGAAGCCGCCACCGGTCAGGTGGGCAATGGCGTGAACGTCAACGTTCTCAATCAGCTCCAGCACGTTTTTCACGTAGATGCGGGTCGGTGCCAGCAGATGGTCAGCCAGAGGTTTACCTTCAAGTTCGGTGGTTTGTGGGTCGCAACCGCTTACTTCGAGGATTTTACGCACCAGCGAGTAGCCGTTAGAGTGCGGGCCGCTGGAGGCCAGCGCAATCAGCACATCACCATCAGCCACTTTACTGCCGTCGATAATTTCTGATTTTTCTACCACACCCACGCAGAAGCCTGCGACGTCATAATCTTCGCCGTGATACATGCCAGGCATTTCTGCGGTTTCACCGCCAACCAGCGCGCAGCCAGACTGCAGACAGCCTTCGGCAATACCGTTGATCACGCTGGCTGCGGTATCCACATCCAGTTTGCCTGTCGCGTAATAGTCGAGGAAGAACAGCGGCTCAGCGCCTTGTACCACCAGGTCGTTTACACACATCGCGACCAGATCGATACCGATCGTGTCGTGACGTTTTAAATCCATCGCCAGGCGCAGTTTTGTGCCTACACCGTCAGTACCCGAGACCAGAACAGGTTCACGATATTTTTGCGGCAGCGCGCACAGTGCGCCGAAGCCACCCAGACCACCCATCACTTCAGGGCGGCGGGTTTTTTTCACCACACCTTTGATTCGGTCAACCAGCGCATTACCTGCGTCAATATCAACACCGGCATCTTTGTAGCTGAGAGAAGTTTTGTTGGTCACGGCTCAAGTCCCCACGCGATTGCATAGCTAGTAAGAAAAATCGGCGCAATTCTAACAGTCCAGGCAAACGTTTGCGAGCCTATTCTCGGCGCGAGGATCTTTTTTTCTGCTCCACCCCCGGCGGCGCGCAAACTTGACTCCGTTCACGAAAATGAAACCGGTTTCGGCGATCTGCTTGCATGCGGTTTAGGGAATGAACATCATGAAATGAAACCGGTTTCAGTTTCATTTAGGAGGAATGAAGGCCATGAACATCGCCGCATTTGATATCGGTGGCACCGCGTTAAAAATGGGCATCGCGACAGCGCAGGGAGAGCTACTGCAAACGGATAAGGCCGCCATCAGGAACAGCGACGGTGACGCCATTCTTGCGCAGATGCTGAACTGGGTAACGGCCCATCCCGGGCTTAAGGGGATCGCCATCAGCGCGCCGGGGTATGTTAATCCGCATACCGGCTTTATTGAGATGGGCGGGGCCATTCGCCGCTTCGACCAGTTCGCAATGAAAGGCTGGCTTGAGGCGAAAACGGGTTTACCGGTTACCGTCGAGAATGACGCTAACTGCGTGCTGCTGGCGGAGCGCTGGCAGGGCAAGGCGAAAGATATCGATAACTTTCTGGTACTGACCATCGGCACCGGGATCGGCGGAGCAATTTTCTGCAACGGCAGGCTGGTTCACGGGGCGCGTTTTCGCGCCGGAGAGTTCGGCTACATGCTCACGGAAAGGGCAGACTCAAGACGTGTTGCCCGCCACTCCATGAATGAAAACTGTACGTTACGCACGCTTCGCAAGCGCTATGCCGACTTTCACGGTCTGACGCTTGAGAGCGTCACCGGCGAGGCCATTTTTGATGGCTATGACGCAGGCGACACCGTATGCCGCCGCCTGGTGGATGATTTTCTTAACGGCATTGCGACAGGGCTCTACAACCTGGCGAATGTGTTCGACCCGCAGACCATCTTCATTGGCGGCGGTATCGCGGAGCGGCCCGGGTTTATGGATCTGCTTCGCACCCATCTTGCGTGGTTTGGCATCGCGGATATCGCCGATGTCGTCAGCCACGGCAACCGGGCCGGTCTTGTCGGCGCGGTTTACCACTTCAGACAGCAGTATCCGTCAGCAATCAGCAACATCGAATGAGGGAAAGAGTATGTCAGGATTTAAAGAAGGTTTTCTGTGGGGCGGCGCGGTGGCCGCGCACCAGTTGGAAGGTGGCTGGAAAGAGGGCGGTAAAGGCGTAAGCGTCGCCGATGTTATGACCGCTGGCGCCCACGGCGTGCCGCGTGAAATCACCGACGGCGTGCTGCCAGGAAAAAACTACCCGAACCACGAAGCCATCGATTTTTACCATCGCTATAAAGAAGACATCAAACTCTTTGCGGAGATGGGGTTCAAATGCTTCCGTACCTCCATTGCCTGGACGCGTATTTTCCCGAAAGGGGATGAGCTGGAGCCGAACGAAGCGGGCCTTCAATTCTACGATGACCTTTTCAATGAATGCCTCAAATACGGCATCGAACCGGTTATCACCCTGTCGCATTTTGAGATGCCGTATCATCTGGTCACCGAGTACGGCGGCTGGCGCAACCGTAAGCTGATCGACTTCTTTGTCCGCTTCGCAAAAGCGGTCTTCCAGCGCTATCAGCATAAGGTGAAGTACTGGATGACCTTTAACGAGATCAACAACCAGGCTAACTTCCACGAAGATTTTGCGCCGTTTACCAACTCCGGGCTGAAGTATGCGCCGGGTGAAGACCGTGAGCCGGTGATGTTCCAGGCCGCGCACTATGAGCTGGTGGCCAGCGCGCTGGCGGTAAAAGCCGGGCGCGAGATTAATCCTTCCCTGCAGATCGGCTGCATGATTGCCATGTGCCCCATTTATCCGCTGACCTGTGCGCCTGACGACATCATGATGGCGATGAACGCGATGCATCGTCGCTACTGGTTCACCGACGTTCATGTGCGTGGCAAGTATCCGCAGCATCTACTTAACTACTTTGCGCGTCGTGGTTTCACGCTGGACATTACCGAAGAAGACAAAGCGGCGCTGACGCAGGGCTGCGTGGATTACATCGGCTTTAGCTATTACATGTCCTTCACCACCAAAGCGACGGCGGATAACCCGGAACTGGATTACGATGAAAGCAAGAGCCTTGTCTCCAACCCGTACGTGCAGAAATCTGACTGGGGTTGGCAGATTGACCCGGTTGGCCTGCGCTACTCCCTGAACTGGTTCTGGGATCACTACCAGCTGCCGCTGTTCATCGTTGAGAACGGCTTCGGCGCGATTGACGTGCAGGAGAGCGACGGCACGGTGAACGACCAGTACCGCATTGATTATCTCTCGGCGCACATCCGCGAGATGAAAAAAGCGGTGGTGGAAGATGGCGTGGATCTGATGGGCTACACCCCGTGGGGCTGTATCGATCTCGTTTCTGCCGGCACCGGCGAGATGAAGAAACGCTACGGGTTTATCTTTGTTGATAAAGACAACGAAGGGAACGGCACGCTGAACCGCAGCAAGAAAAAGTCGTTTGACTGGTATAAGCAGGTGATTGCGAGCAACGGCGACAACCTGTAATTGTCGGGTGGCGCTTACGCTTACCCGACCTACACTACACGTAGGCCCGCGTAAGCGCAGCGCCATCGGGCAGAACCCCGCACCCAAGCCGGAGTCTCGCCTCCGGTTTTTTTGTCTCTAAATCACTTTGCTTGATATACGTCAAGCAAGATGGGTATGGCCTAATCCGAAAAAAGCGGTATAATCCCGCGATTTTTTTGCGGACGCCACCTCAGAGGAGAAAGAGAATGAAGATTGTGGAAGTGAAACACCCACTCGTTAAACACAAGTTGGGCCTGATGCGTGAGCATGACATCAGCACGAAGCGTTTTCGCGAACTGGCATCTGAAGTCGGCAGCCTGCTGACCTACGAAGCGACCTCTGACCTCGAAACGGAAAAAGTGACCATCGAAGGCTGGAACGGCCCGGTGCAGGTTGAGCAGATCAAAGGTAAGAAAATTACCGTGGTGCCAATCCTGCGTGCTGGTCTTGGCATGATGGAAGGCGTGCTGGAGCACGTACCGAGCGCGCGTATCAGCGTGGTGGGGATCTACCGTAATGAAGAAACCCTGGAGCCGGTTCCGTACTTCCAGAAGCTGGTGTCTAACATCGACGAGCGTATGGCGCTGGTGGTTGACCCGATGCTGGCGACCGGCGGCTCAATGATTGCCACCATCGACCTGCTGAAAAAAGCAGGCTGCAGCAGCATCAAAGTGCTGGTGCTGGTTGCGGCACCGGAAGGGATCGCGGCGCTGGAAAAAGCACACCCGGATGTGGAGCTGTACACCGCGTCTGTCGACCAGGGGCTCAACGAGCACGGGTACATCATCCCGGGGCTGGGCGATGCCGGCGATAAGATCTTTGGTACGAAATAATCGAATAACGATAAATAAGCCGACTTTGAAAGTCGGCTTTTTTTTGAATAAAACATACATAACTAACCATCTCAGAGGAAAACACTATGACGCGCCGTGCTATCGGGGTGAGTGAAAGACCGCCGCTTTTACAGACTATCCCGCTTAGTTTGCAGCACCTGTTCGCTATGTTTGGCGCAACCGTGCTGGTGCCAATCCTGTTTCACATTAACCCGGCTACCGTGCTGTTGTTCAATGGTATCGGGACGCTGCTGTACCTCTTTATCTGTAAAGGCAAAATCCCGGCGTATCTGGGGTCGAGCTTTGCCTTTATCTCGCCGGTGTTGCTGCTGCTGCCCCTGGGGTATGAAGTGGCGCTGGGCGGCTTTATCATGTGCGGCGTGCTGTTCTGCCTTGTCTCTTTCATTGTGAAGAAGGCCGGTACCGGCTGGCTGGACGTGATGTTCCCACCGGCGGCGATGGGGGCCATCGTTGCCGTTATCGGTCTGGAGCTGGCAGGCGTGGCGGCGAATATGGCTGGCCTGCTGCCTGCTGATGGGCAGTCGCCGGACTCTAAAACCATCATCATCTCACTGGTGACGCTGGGCGTGACGGTATTTGGCTCCGTGCTGTTCCGCGGTTTTATGGCGATTATCCCGATCCTGATCGGCGTGCTGGCGGGTTATGCACTCTCCTTCGTGATGGGTGTTGTCGATACCACGCCAATTGCTCAGGCGCACTGGTTTGCCCTGCCAACCTTCTATACGCCACGCTTTGAATGGTTTGCTATCTTCACTATTCTGCCTGCCGCGCTGGTGGTTATTGCTGAACACGTTGGCCACCTTGTGGTGACGGCGAACATCGTTAAACGTGACCTGATCCGCGACCCGGGTCTGCACCGTTCGATGTTTGCAAACGGCTTCTCGACGATCATCTCCGGTTTCTTTGGTTCCACGCCAAACACCACCTACGGTGAGAATATTGGCGTCATGGCGATCACTCGCGTTTACAGTACCTGGGTTATCGGCGGTGCGGCAATCATCGCAATCCTGCTCTCCTGCGTGGGTAAACTGGCGGCAGCGATCCAGATCATCCCGGTTCCGGTGATGGGCGGCGTGTCTCTGCTGCTGTACGGCGTAATTGGCGCATCCGGTATTCGCGTGCTGATTGAGTCCAAAGTGGACTACAGCAAAGCGCAGAACCTGATCCTGACTTCCGTTATCCTGATCATCGGCGTGAGCGGCGCGAAGGTACACATCGGCGCGGCCGAGCTGAAAGGCATGGCGCTGGCGACCATCGTTGGTGTGGGCCTGAGCCTGATTTTCAAGCTGATTTCCGTGATCCGCCCTGAAGAGGTGGTGCTGGACGCTGACGAAAGCGAAAAAGCGTCACACTGATCGTAAAACCGGGTGGACGATCCGCCCGGTTCTCTCCTGGCTGGTTCCGTGCTAAACTCCGTTCCGATTTTATGTAAGATCTGGTTGAGGTACTTCTGAACGGACCGGCACAGCTCTCTCTGCCACTCTATCTCCCTGACGACGAAACTTTCGCGAGTTTCTGGCCGGGTGATAACCCCTCTTTACTGGCTGCACTGCAGAACGTGCTGCGCCAGGATCACAGCGGATACATTTATATCTGGTCACGCGAAGGCGCGGGACGCAGCCACCTGTTGCATGCCGCCTGTGCTGAGCTTTCAGCGCGGGGGGATGCGGTAGGCTATGTACCGCTGGATAAACGTACCTGGTTTGTGCCTGACGTGCTGGAGGGAATGGAACATCTCTCCCTGGTCTGCATCGATAATATCGAATGCGTGGCGGGGGATGAGCCGTGGGAAATGGCGATCTTTAACCTCTATAACCGTATCCTGGAGTCGGGCAAAACCCGGCTGCTGATCACCGGCGATCGTCCGCCGCGCCAGCTGAATCTGGGGCTGCCGGATCTGGCCTCCCGACTCGACTGGGGGCAAATCTACAAACTGCAACCGCTGTCAGATGAAGACAAACTCCAGGCGCTTCAGCTGCGCGCCAGACTGCGCGGATTTGAACTGCCGGAAGACGTAGGGCGCTTCCTGCTCAAGCGTCTGGATCGCGAGATGCGCACGCTGTTTGATACGCTCGATCAGCTCGATCGTGCCTCCATTACCGCCCAGCGCAAGCTCACCATTCCGTTTGTGAAAGATATTCTGAAGCTTTGAGTTTTTTTGCCCGGTGGCGCTGCGCTTACCGGACCTACGGGATCGAGTAGGCCGGGTAAGGCGTAGCCGCCACCCGGCTAGAGATCTCCCATCAGGTGCTCTACCAGCATCGGAATCGGCCTCCCTGAGGCCACGCTTCTGCCACCCTCACGCCACAGCGCCGTACCGCTAATATCCAGATGCGCCCACGGGATTGTCGGCGGGCAGAAGTGATGCAGCAGCCACGCCGCCGAGGCACTGATCGCCGCATTGTTGGGCGGCGTATTGCACAGATCGGCGATGGCGCTGTCGGTCTGCTTTTTCAGCCGCGCATCCAGCGGCAGGGACCACACTTCATCTCCGCTCTGTTTTCCTGCCTGCGTCAGCGCCTGGCGCAGTGGCTCGTCCTGGGTCATCAACCCGCTCAGCTCATATCCCAGCGCTTTGACCACCGCACCCGTCAGCGTTGCCATATCGATAATGTAGCGCGCCTGCGGATGGCGCTGGCTGGCCCAGGCGATAGCGTCTGCCAGCACCAGTCGGCCTTCGGCATCGGTATTGTTGATTTCAACCGTGGTGCCGTTGCAGGCTCTGGCTACCGTGCCAGGCTGCATGGCGTCCGGGCCGATGGCGTTTTCTGCCAGCGCCAGCACGCCCATGAGGCGCACGGGGAGCGCCAGCTCTGCAACGGTCAGCATCAGCCCCAGCACGTTCGCTGCCCCACACATGTCATATTTCATGGTGTACATACCCGCGCCATCCTTGAGCCACAGGCCGCCGGTATCGAAGGTAATGCCTTTACCTACATAGCAGCGCACCGGACCGTCAGAAACACCGTCATAGTGAATAGCCAGCAGTCGTGGCGGGCAGGAGGCGCCTTTGCCAACGGCGTGAAGCAGCCCCAGACCCTGCTCAACGATCTGCTTTTCATCCAGCACTTCACAGTGCAGGGCAGGGAAGGCCGCGCACAATGTTTGCGCCTCCTGCACCATAAACTGCGGCGTGCAGCGGTCGGAGGGGATATCGGCCAGACGGCGTGCGGCGACCATTCCACGGCCAATGGCGAGCTGCTGGCGGAAGATAACGTCCAGCCGCGCCTGCTGTTCTGGCAGGCAGAGGGCGGTAACGTGCTCAACGCGCAAAGTGACATCGTCCGCTTTCTTCAGCTGCAGATCGCTAAGCCTGTGCGACTGATTAAAAAGAAAACGCAGGACCTGTTGCAGCACAACCTCGTTAATGTGGGTGACATCCAGGACCACGTCGGTACTGACGGGCGTGGCCAGCAGCGGACGGAGTGCCGCAAGCAATCCTTCGGTAAGGCTAACCTGCCAGAGAGCATCCGGCACCAGCGTGATGCGTGCAAAAGGCGCACAGCCAAAACGGGTGTCGGCAACGGCATCTTGCCCGCGCATTTCCGCAATCAGTGGCGTGTCCGGCAACAGCGTAGACGAGCTGCGGGCGATGAGGTGGCCGTGTGGCTTTACGTCAGAAAGGGCGGTGATCAGCTGATACGTCATCAACATTACTCCTCAATCGGTGCGCGGATCCGTGCGGCATAGGCCTGCATCCATTCATCATCCACCGCCTGATAGTGCGTTTTTTCCCGCAGGCGTTCGGCGCGAAACACGGTCAGCGGCTGGCGTGCCGTCGCCACCACAAAGGAGAACGTTTTAATGTTGGTGGCGGCGCCAAATTCACCTTTGTTATTCATGCATACCACGGAGAGATCCCCCGCGCGGCCAAAGCGCGACATCAGCTTGTCTTCCAGCTCGAACACCACGGAATCTGCCGCCTGCTGCGGAGACATCCCCTGCGCCATGCGGCGAACAATTTCGTAGCTGGTGCAGCCTTTCATCAGATCTTCGCCCACGCCCGTGGCGGTGGCGGCGCCGGTTTCACTGTCGCAGTAGAAGCCGGAGCCGATGATCGGCGAATCGCCAAGTCGGCCGCGCTTTTTCATAAACAGGCCGCTGGTGGAGGTCGCCACGCTCATGGATCCCTGTTTGTCGAGACCGATAATCCCGACCGTGTCATGGCCATCGTAGGGGCTTAAGCCTTTATCCAGCGTCTCCCGGCAGCGCTTGCGGTAGTGCTGCATGGCCCGGTCGGTGAGCATCGTTTTGTCGGCAAAACCCTGGCTCAATGCCCACTCGCGTGCGCCCTGGCCGACCAGCAGGCTGTTATAGCGCTGGCGGCTTAACGCCTGCGCCACGCGTACCGGGTTGGCGATATCCACCAGATTTCCCACAGCGCCAAACGCCAGCGTGTCGCCGTCCATGTAGGCGGCGTCCAGTTCCACCTCGCCATTTTCGGTTGGTAGCCCGCCGTAGCCGACCGATTTATAGAACGGGAAGTCCTCGACGGCGGCAACGGCATCCACGACCGCGGCAGCCACCGGTTTCCCAGCTGCCAGCGCAGAGGCCGACTCGGTGACGCCTTCAAGCGCCATTCGCCAGGTGGCGATAATTCCCCACATGCTTTACTCCTGTTTTGCAAGGGTGGTGTCGGTTTGCGTCACGGTGGCAATCTCCGCGGCGCGGTACTGTTTATCCACGATACGCATGAATGGCAGATACAGCATGGCGCCAATCAGCAGGTTGATAAGCTGCATGATGCTGCCGCTGAGATGTCCGGTGACGATAAAACCGCTGATAACAGGCGGCAGCGTCCAGGGGATAAACACCCCGGTGGTGACGGCGACCGCACCAATTTTCATTGCCACGTACTGCACGGTGACCAGCACCAGCGGCACCAGATTGAACGGAATGAGCATGATCGGGTTCATGATCACCGGCAGGCCGAACAGAATCGGTTCGTTGATGTTAAACACCGAGGCCCCCGCGCCCAGGCGTGCCACTTCGCGCATGTTTTTACTGCGGGCGAAAATCAGCATCGCAATCACCAGCGACAGCGTGGCCCCTGCGCCGCCCATCCAGATCATGTCAAAAAACTGTTCGGTGATAATGTGCGGTGGGGTAGCGCCGGCCTGAATGGCGGCGATGTTATCGGTCTGGTTCTCCATCCACAGCGGGCGAATAATGCCGTTGATCATCGAACCGGAGTTAATGCCCACTGACCACAGAATGGTGATGCTGAAGACCGTCATCAGCGCGCCAAAATAGGAAGTGCCGTAGTGGCGAACCGGGGTTGCCACCACCTCGTAAATAAACTGGTGGATGGTGTTGTAATGGGTGTTTTCAAAGCCGATACGGATCATCAGTACCAGGATCATCACCAAGAGGGCAGGGATCAGCGCCGCGAACGACTCCTGCACCGCAGGCGGCACGCCATCCGGCATTCTGATAACCAGTTTTTTGCGCTTCAGCCAGCAGAACAGCTCCGTCCAAAGCAGAGAGCCAATCATCGCCACGAATAGCCCTTTACTGCCAATCCACTCTACCGGCATGACGGTGATGCCACCCTGTTCCGCCACTTTGATAAAAGGGGTCAGGATCAGAAAGGCGACCAGCGCCAGAATGCCGCAGGAGATACGGTCTTCGCCATAGTGTTCAGCCAGGCGATAGGCGACCAGGAAGCTAATAAACAGCGACATGGTCGAGAACACCGCGTTGAACGGGATTTCGATAATCGCGCTCCAGCTTTCCCCAAACGCCTGAGACATAAACTGCTGATAGGTTTGGTTGGGGAAGGAGGAGATCACCAGCAGGATAGAGCCGACGATGATAAACGGCATGAATGAAACGTAGGCACCGCGAATGGCACCAAGATGACGCTGCTGGGCCGTTTTGGCCGCCAGCGGCATCAGTTTTGCTTCAAGAAATCCCAGAACATTGTTCATTGTGAACTCCGTACAAGATTGAGAGGTGTTGTTTATGTTATCTCTGGGGATTATCAGTGAAGCGCGGCGAGCGAAAGGTGAAATCGGTCACAAAGCAATCGCTGGTCCATTATAAATCTCATAAGATTAGTTCTGGAGTTTGTTGCGATGGAAATCAAACTGCACGCCAATGCGACCACGACGCCGCGCATCCGTCGTTATCTTCAACAGTCGGATAAGAGCGACAGAGAGCTGGCCGTCGAGCTGGGTATTTCGGTCACCACCGTCAGACGCTGGCGCAATCGCGACCAGGTGTCGGATAACCATACGACGCCAAAAGTGATACACAAAGCGATGAGACAAGAGCAGGTTGCGCTGGTGAATGCCCTGCGTGACATCCTGGGTGCGCCGTTGGATGACCTGCTGCTTATGGTCAACGACGTCCTGGGCATTGCCGTTTCCCGCGCCACCCTGAACCGCTATCTCAAACCAGCCGCTGCAAAGCAAAAAGGGGCCCCCTTGCAGGGGAAAAAGGCGCTGAATGCGGGTATTACGCCCCATACGCTGGAACTGCACCATTTGCCTTTGTCGCTGCATATGGACGACGGCGGGGAGCAGCATCTGCTTTGGGCGCGAGAGCCGGTGAGCGGCTGGTGCTATGCCCGGCTTTATGCGGGGCTGTCGCCTCAACGACTGAATACCTGGACGCAGGAGGTGCTGGCGGCGTGTCCGGCTGCTATACAATCTATTGAGACTTTTGGTTTTGAGGCGACGCTGGCTGTTAACAACATTGCGGTGAAGGCACATCCACGTACCTGCAGGGCACTTCAGGTGATAGTGCCCTTACGCGATATTATTCCGCGCGTGAATGTTGAACCGGCGGGTGCGCTATTGATGACCTTGTGCGAGTTTTACAACCGGGGTAAAGCGCAGAAAAAACTGGGGGAAAGTACGCCGCAGGCCTTTCTGGAAAGGCTGCGGCGCGAGGTTTAAAGAATGTCGAGCACATCTTCCGGCGGACGCCCGATGCGCGCCTTGCCGTTTGCCACCACAATCGGGCGTTCAATGAGCTTCGGATTGTCAACCATCGCCTGCACGAGTTCAGCTTCAGTGAGACGCGGGTCGTCCAGGTTAAGTGACTTATAGAGATCCTCTTTCTGGCGCATCAACTCACGTGCACTGCCCATGCCCAGCATATGCAGGATCTGGCGGATCGTCTGTGCGTCTGGCGGTGTCTCCAGATACAGCACCACCTCAGGCTCTACACCGTTGGATTTCAGCAGGCTGAGGGTGTCGCGGCTCTTGGAGCAGCGAGGGTTATGGTAGATTTTTACCGCGTCAGTCATATTTTCTTCCTTTTTACATCTTTTCGTACGGCTTGAAGCGCTGCTGTAGCGCGCGCAGCTGATCGATACGCGCATCGTAACGGGCCTGTTGCAGGCTGCCAAGTTTGACCTGCGAACTGGCGCTGCTGAGCATCGAAATGGCCTGATCCAGACGCCCCACCAGGGCAAACCCTTCGGCGCGTGCCGCCAGCTCCTGATCGCGGTTGCCCAGTTGGGCTTCTGCCTGAGCGAGCAGATCCCAGCCGTTTTGATCGTCTTTATTGTCGAAGGTGTAGCGGTTCAGAATGGTGGCCGCTTCACCCGGCTGGCCGCCCTGCAGATAAGCGTTCGCCAGGTTAAGCTGCAGCACCGGGTTGGTCCGCACCTCTTTGGCACCTTTCAGGCGGTTAATCGCATCGGCAGGTCTCTTCTGCCCCAGATCGATATCCGTGGAGAGGTCGAGATACCACGGGTTATTCGGGTCGGCGGCCAGCAACGGTTGCAGCGTTTTTCGCGCTTCGTCGTATTTGCTGGCTTCCATCGCCTGCAGGGCACGGCCGTATTGCGCCGCGTTCTTCTCGCGCACGTTGCCTTTTGCCAGGGCATCCAGCAGGTCGCTGGTGAGCTGGTTGCGCCCGGAATTGTACATGCCCAGCGTTCTCACTTTCGCCATGTAGAAATCCTGTGAGGATTGCACCACCACCGGACGCATCTGATTGGCACGGTTACGCGCATCGGACAGACGGCTTTCCGGTAACGGGTGGGTGAGCAGAATTTCGGGTGGACGTGACGAGTAGCGTGCCTGATCGAGCAGTTTTTCCAGGAAGCTGGGCATGGCCTGTGGGTCAAAGCCCGAGCGCTGCAACACCTGGATGCCAATGCGGTCCGCTTCCTGTTCGTTTTGCTGGGTGAAACTGATCATCCCCTGGCGCGTGCCTGCCAGCGTGCCGGTTAATGCGGCCATCCCGGCCTGCGGGCTGGCCATCGCCAGCAAAATAGAGCCCAGCGCACCCACCCAGGTCAGGGGCGCGTTGCGTTTCTGGTCTTCCATCGCACGGGCCAGATGGCGCTGAGTCACGTGGGAAATTTCGTGCGCCATGACCGACGCCAGTTGGCTTTCGTTATCGGAGTAACGGAATAACGCCGAATGCAGCACCACGTTACCGCCAAAGAAGGCGAAGGCGTTGATTTCGTCGTTATTGATTAAATAGAAGTGGAAGGGGGTTTTTACCGAGTTGGCGTGCGCGACCAGGCGCATCCCCAGACCATTAATGTACTGCACCAGCAATGGGTCATTGATCAGCGGAGCACTGCCGCGCAGCTGGCGAACATAGTAATCACCCATCTGCATCTCCTGACCAATGGAGAGCGTGCTTCCTGCTGTGGTGCCCATGTCCGGCAATGAATCGGACGAATCAGCAAAAGCTGGCAACACCTGACCGACCGTTACGGCGGCAATCAGTGTCGCAACCACTGTTTTTTTCAACTGCCTGAACATAACCACTGTCCTGTATTTTGGATGTGCTAATTTGACCGATGAACCCGCATATCGTTCATCTCCACTGCCCTGCGAGTGTAGCCGTGTTGTGGCATGAAGAAAATCCCATTCATCAGGCTTTTGCGGATTGTGACAGCGATACAAAAAGCGAAAGTCTTTTTTGTGACAGTTAGATACAATTCACCTTCTGACTCCCGTCATTCGATTCAGGGAAGGGTTGTATGCTCGAAATGTTAATGCAGTGGTACCGGCGCCGGTTTAGCGACCCGGAAGCCATTGCTTTGCTGGTTATTCTGGTTGCCGGGTTCGGTATTCTGTTCTTCTTCAGCGGCCTTCTGGCACCACTGCTGGTGGCGATTGTGCTGGCCTATCTGCTGGAGTGGCCAACCGCGCGGCTGGAGAATATCGGCTGCTCCCGACGCTGGGCGACCAGCATCGTGCTGGTGCTGTTTGTTGGCATTCTGCTGTTGATGGCGTTTGTGGTCATGCCCGTCGCCTGGCAGCAGGGGATCAACCTGATCCGCGATATGCCCGGCATGTTAAATAAGCTTTCTGATTTTGCCGCCACGCTGCCGCGTCGTTATCCGGCGCTGATGGACGCGGGGATCATCGATGCGATGGCCGAAAACATGCGCGCCCGCATCATGACCATGGGCGATTCGGTGGTGAAATACTCCCTGGCGTCGCTGGTTGGGCTCCTTACGCTCGCCGTCTACCTGGTGCTGGTACCGTTGATGGTGTTCTTCCTGGTGAAGGACAAAGACCAGATGCTCAACGCCGTGCGGCGTATTCTGCCGCGTAATCGCGGGCTGGCCGGGCAGGTGTGGGAAGAGATGAACCAGCAGATCACCAACTACATTCGCGGCAAAGTGCTGGAGATGATTGTGGTTGGGGTCGCGACCTGGATTGGCTTCCTGATCTTCGGGCTTAACTACTCGCTGCTGCTGGCGGTGCTGGTGGGGCTGTCGGTCCTTATTCCGTATATTGGCGCTTTTGTGGTCACCATTCCGGTTGTTGGGGTCGCGCTGTTCCAGTTTGGCCTGGGCACCGAGTTCTGGAGTTGCTTCGCGGTGTACCTGATTATTCAGGCCCTGGATGGCAACCTGCTGGTGCCAGTGTTGTTCTCAGAAGCGGTGAATCTGCATCCGCTGGTGATTATCTTATCGGTGGTGATTTTCGGCGGGCTGTGGGGATTCTGGGGCGTGTTCTTTGCCATTCCGCTGGCGACGCTGATTAAAGCCGTCGTCCATGCATGGCCGGATGTGCCAGCGGTGGAGGAGAAGTAGTTTTTGTGCGGCCTGATGCCCTTCTCTCACGGGGGAGAGGGGGAAAACACTAAAAACGGCAACCAGGTTGCCGTTTTGTATTTATCTTGTAGGTCGGGTAAGGCGAAGCCGCCACCCGACACTCACTTTCAGGCACTTTGTTTCAGCCAGTTCAGCACCACGTCGTGGTGGTTGCTGGTTTTGAAGTCGTCAAAGACATGTTCCACTTTACCGTCAGCGTCAATCAGGAAGCTGATGCGGTGAATGCCGTCATAGGTTTTGCCCATAAACGTCTTCTCGCCCCAGACGCCGAACTGCTCACAGACCTGATGATCTTCGTCGGAAAGCAGCGTGAAGTTCAGCAGCTCTTTTTCAGCAAATCGTGACAGCTTTTCTGGCTTATCGGTGCTGATGCCCAGCACTTCCACGCCGGCTTTTTTCAACTCGTCCATGTTGTCGCGTAAGCCGCAGGCCTGCACGGTGCAGCCCGGGGTCATGGCTTTCGGGTAGAAATAGACCAGAACACGCTGTCCCTGGAAGTCGGTCAAATTTACTTGCTCACCATCCTGATCCGGTAAGCTAAATTTCGGTGCAATGTCACCGGCTTTCAGTGGGTTCATTACTCAACTCCATCCTGTTCATGCTGCGAATAATTTACGACGCTTATACTGCCTTGCGCGTGTAATTCTGTACAGAGGGCTTTGAACGCTTGCTCGATATTTGACGCATCCTGTGATGCAGGACTGTGGGCGGTGATTTGAATAAAGAGGGTAGGTACGGCACTCTCATCAGCCGGTTGTGTGCGGGAAACCAGCTCGGCAATGTTCATCTGATGGCTGTCAAACAGCGCGGTAAAACGCTCGATCAGATGAGGGGAATCAGGAACTTCAACCTGTACCCAGACGGTGGCAGGCATGGCCGGACGCGGACGCGCATTGGTGCGTTTCATCACGATCAGCAAATCCAGCTCCGCGCCTTTCAGCGGCAGGGTAGATTCGATAAGCGTGATGGCGTTCCATGTCCCGGACAGCAGCATAATAAACGTGAACTCTTCGCCCAGCATCGCCAGACGGCTGTCCTCGATATTACAGCCGCAGCTGCTCACGTGGCGGGTAATGGTGTTCACGATACCCGGCCTGTCAGCACCCAGCGCAGTGATAACCAGGTAATGTTGTGATGAGGTTGTCAAACCTGTTCTTCCTTTGCTTGGTTAAGTCTTCCTAAGGAAAGCATAAAAAAAACATGCATACAACCGCCTGAGGGCCTCAGGTCGCTTGCTTTTATTACAGTTCCAAACGTACCATTGAGGCTCTTGTTCGCACAGAGGATGGCTCATGTTCACGGGAAGTATTGTCGCGCTTGTAACACCGATGGATGAAAAAGGTAATGTCTGCCGGTCAAGCATGAAGAAGCTGATTGATTACCATGTCGCCAATGGAACCTCGGCGATCGTTTCGGTAGGGACTACCGGTGAATCTGCAACGCTGAGCCACGAAGAGCACGGCGATGTGGTGATGTTGACCCTCGAACTGGCTGACGGACGTATTCCGGTCATCGCGGGAACGGGCGCGAATGCAACCGCAGAAGCGATTAGCCTGACCCAACGTTTTAACGACAGCGGCGTTGTTGGCTGTCTGACGGTCACCCCTTACTACAACCGTCCTACTCAGGAAGGTTTGTTCCAGCATTTCAAAGCCATCGCTGAACATACTGACTTGCCACAAATTCTGTATAATGTGCCGTCCCGTACTGGCTGCGATATGCTGCCGGAAACCGTTGGTCGTCTCTCGAAAGTAAAAAATATTATCGGGATTAAAGAGGCGACAGGGAACTTAAGCCGCGTTCATCAGATCAAAGAGCTGGTTTCAGACGACTTTATCCTGTTGAGCGGTGACGATGCGACCGCGCTGGACTTCATGCAGCTCGGTGGTCATGGCGTGATCTCCGTAACGTCGAACGTTGCGGCCCGCGATATGGCGGAAATGTGCAAGCTGGCGGCGGCAGGTCACTTTGATGAAGCCCGTCTCATTAATAAACGTCTGATGCCGTTGCACAATAAATTATTTGTCGAACCCAATCCGATCCCGGTGAAATGGGCATGTAAGGAGTTGGGACTTGTAGCAACCGATACGCTGCGTCTGCCAATGACACCGATTACCGACCACGGTCGTGAAATCGTCACTGCAGCGCTGAAGCATGCCGGTTTGCTGTAAAGTTTAGGGAGATTTGATGGCTTATTCAGTACAGAAGTCGCGCCTGGCGAAGGTTGCGAGTGTTTCGCTTGTTATGCTGCTCGCTGCCTGTAGTTCAGACTCGCGCTACAAGCGCCAGGTGAGCGGTGATGAATCCTATCTGGATGCGACCCCGCTTGCTGAACTTCATGCACCGGCTGGCATGATCCTGCCGATTCAGAACGGCGATTATAATATCCCCGTGACCAACGGCAGCGGCCCGGTGGGCAAAGCGCTTGATATTCGTCCGCCAGCACAGCCTCTGGCGCTGGTGAGCGGGGCGCGTACCCAGTTTACCGGTGATACCGCGTCTCTGATGGTGGAAAGCGCACGTGGCAGCACGCTGTGGCCACAGGTGGTGAGCGTCATTCAGTCGAAGAACTACACGATTGACAAGCGCGATGACGCCAGCCAGACGTTAACCACCGACTGGATCGAGTGGAACCGTCTGGATGAAGACCAGCAGTACCGTGGTCGTTATCAAGTCTCCGTTAAACCGCAGGGCTATCAGCAGGCGGTTACCGTTAAGCTGTTGAACCTGGAGCAGGCGGGTAAACCGGTGGCGGATGCTGCCTCTATGCAGCGTTACAGCACTGAAATGCTGAACGTGATTGCTGCGGGCCTGGATAAGAACGCCACAGACGCGGCTAACGCCTCACAGAACCGCAACGGCATGACGTTTGATGTCCAGAGCGGCGCGGATGATACCGGCCTGCCAATGCTGGTTGTTCGTGCGCCATTCAACCAGACCTGGCAGCGCCTGCCAGCGACGCTGGAGAAAGTGGGCATGAAGGTGACCGACAGCACGCGTTCAACCGGTAGCATAACCGCAACGTATAAGCCGCTGTCAGACAGCGCATGGCAGGAGCTGGGCGCACGCGATCCACAGCTCGCTTCCGGCGACTACAAGATTCAGGTAGGCGACCTTGATAACCGCAGTAGCCTGCAGTTTATCGATCCGAAAGGTCACACGCTGACCCAGTCGCAGAACGATGCGCTGGTCGCGGTCTTCCAGGCTGCATTCAGCAAATAAATACGAGGGCTGGTGAATCCAGCCCTTTTTATTTTCGTGCTACGCAAACGTGTGCGTGGCATAATATGCCCAGTTTTGAACACAAATCATCACACCAGGAGTAATCAAGATGCAGAAGCAAGCTGAGTTGTATCGTGGCAAAGCGAAGACCGTATACAGCACGGAAAACCCGGATCTGTTGGTGCTCGAGTTCCGCAATGATACGTCAGCAGGGGATGGCGCACGCATTGAGCAGTTCGATCGTAAAGGCATGGTGAACAACAAGTTCAACCACTTCATTATGACCAAACTGGCCGAAGCGGGTATCCCGACTCAGATGGAAGCGTTGCTGTCCGATACGGAATGTCTGGTGAAAAAACTGGATATGGTTCCGGTTGAATGCGTCATTCGTAACCGTGCCGCGGGCTCCCTGGTGAAGCGTCTGGGCATTGAGGAAGGCATCGAGCTGAATCCACCGCTGTTCGATCT
Source organism: Enterobacter cloacae complex sp. SHL021 (assembly GCF_049237765.1). Taxonomy (NCBI): domain Bacteria; kingdom Pseudomonadati; phylum Pseudomonadota; class Gammaproteobacteria; order Enterobacterales; family Enterobacteriaceae; genus Enterobacter; species Enterobacter cloacae complex sp. SHL021. The sequence continues at coordinate 174,358 of NZ_JBMKJG010000005.1, forward strand.
GTTCCTGAAAAACGACGCCATGCACGATCCGATGGTCAATGACTCCTACTGCGAAACCTTCGGCTGGGTGAACAAAGAGAACCTGGCGCGCATGAAAGAGCTGACCTACAAAGCCAACGACGTGCTGAAAAAACTGTTTGATGATGCTGGCCTGATCCTCGTCGACTTCAAGCTGGAGTTCGGTCTGTTCAAAGGCGAAGTGGTACTTGGCGACGAGTTCTCACCGGACGGCAGCCGTCTGTGGGACAAAGAAACGCTGGATAAAATGGATAAAGACCGTTTCCGTCAGAGCCTGGGTGGCCTGATTGAAGCGTACGAAGCAGTGGCTCACCGTTTAGGCGTTAAGCTCGACTAACTCCCTCATCGCCAAAGGATGTTCATATCCTTTGGCGTCTTACCTTTGTTTCCTATGGTAATCTTGCCGTTAACCGCCTACGATCATAGCTATTATTAATGGAATAGTTCGAGGTAGTTATGCGCTGGCAAGGGCGTCGTGAAAGTGACAATGTAGAAGACAGACGTGGTGATAGCGGTGGCGGCCCTTCCATGGGTGGCCCCGGCTTCCGTTTACCCAGCGGAAAAGGCGGAATCATTCTGCTGATTGTGGTGCTGGTTGCGGGTTACTACGGGGTCGATCTCACCGGGTTAATGACCGGTCAGCCGCTGCAGCAACAGCAGCAATCTCAGCGCTCCATCAACCCAAATGAAGATGAAGCGGCCAAATTTACCTCTGTTATTCTCGCGACCACTGAAGACACGTGGAGCCAGCAGTTTGAGAAAATGGGACGCAGCTACCAGCAGCCGAAGCTGGTGATGTACCGTGGTGCGACCCGCACCGGCTGCGGCACCGGACAGTCGGTGATGGGGCCGTTCTACTGTCCGGCAGACAGCACCGTCTATATCGATCTCTCTTTTTATGATGACATGAAACGCAAACTCGGTGCCGACGGTGATTTTGCACAGGGCTACGTGATTGCGCATGAAGTGGGGCATCACGTGCAAAAATTGCTGGGCATTGAGCCTAAGGTTCGCCAGCTTCAGCAAAACGCCTCGCAGGCGGAGGTCAATCGCCTTTCCGTGCGTATGGAGCTGCAGGCGGACTGCTTCGCGGGCGTCTGGGGTAACAGCATGCAGAAGCAGGGCGTGCTGGAATCTGGCGACCTGGAAGAGGCGTTAAATGCCGCAGAAGCCATTGGTGACGACCGTCTCCAGCAGCAGAGCCAGGGCCGGGTTGTGCCGGACAGCTTCACTCACGGGACGTCAGAACAACGTTACACCTGGTTTAAACGCGGTTTTGACAGCGGTGACCCGGCGCAGTGCAATACCTTCGGTAAAGCCATGTAATGGTGGCGTTTGACCAACTGATTAGCCAGCTTGAGCGCACCGGCCAGCGTCGGCTGGTGGTGCTCAGCGGTGATGCGCAGTGGTCCCTGGCGCAGGCCGGGGCGCTGCGTGATACGCTTTCCGGGGATTGGGTGTGGCTGGATGAAAACCCTTCCCGGGAGATAAGCGGGCTGCTGGGGCGCGAGTTCCGGCATGCTGTTTTTGATGCCCGCGCCGGGTTTGATGTCTCAGCCTTTGCCGCCCTGAGCGGAACGCTGCGTGCCGGGAGCCTGCTGGTGCTGTTGGCTCCCCCGCTTGCGGTGTGGGCAGACACGCCCGACAGTGATTCCCTGCGCTGGAGCGACAGCGCGGAACCCATTCCCACGCCGAATTTCATTCGCCACTTTTGTCAGACGATTACCCGCGATCCCGATGCAATCGTCTGGCAGCAAAACCAGCCGTTAACCCTTCCTCCGTTTCCTGATGCCCCTGACTGGCAACCCGCTAACGGCGCACCCCAGCGCGAGCAGGCGGAGATCCTGCACGCACTTCGTGCAATGCCGAAAGGCGTTGCGGCCGTTACCGCCCCGCGCGGGCGGGGAAAGTCGGCGCTTGCCGGCATGCTGCTGAACAGCATTGAGGGCAGAGCAGTTGTCACCGCACCGGCAAAGGGAGCAACGGAGGTCATCGCACGGTTTGCGGGTGAACATTTTCACTTTATGGCACCGGATGCGCTGCTGGCCTCCTCACACCATGCCGACTGGCTGATTGTCGATGAGGCGGCGGCCATACCCGGCCCTGTGCTGGAGAAGCTGGTTGCGCGCTTTCCACGGGTACTGTTAACCACGACGGTACAAGGGTATGAAGGAACCGGAAGAGGGTTTTTGCTTAAATTCTGCGCGCAGTTCAGCGCCCTGCAGCGTTATACCTTATCCACCCCCGTTCGCTGGGCTGCGGGATGTCCGCTTGAGCGGGTAGTCGCCAGCGCACTGCTGTTTGACGACACGCTCATCGACCAGCAGCCGAAAGGAGAGGTGCAACTGACCTCTCTGGCCCCCGACGCATGGGAGCATACGCCTGCACTCGCCGCGAGTGTCTACGAGCTGCTTTGTGCGGCTCATTACCGTACCTCGCCGCTGGATCTGCGCCGTATGATGGACGCCCCCGGTCAGCACGTTGCCGTCGCGCAAACGGACCCGGTCATTGCGGGCGCGCTGTGGCTGGTAGACGAAGGCGGGTTAAGCCCGGCGCTAAGTCGCGCAGTATGGGCGGGTTTTCGTCGACCTCGCGGCAACCTTGTCGCGCAGTCTCTGGCCGCGCATGGCGGCACGCCTCTGGCAGCAACGCTGAAAGGTCGACGGATCACGCGCATCGCTGTTCACCCTCACCGGCAACGGGAAGGGATCGGCCGGGCGCTCATCCGCGAGGCCTGCGGGGAGGATTATCTCTCGGTGAGCTTTGGCTTTACCAACGCGCTGTGGCATTTCTGGCAGCAGTGCGGCTTTGAGCTGGTACGGATAGGCAGCCACCGCGAAGCCAGCAGCGGCTGCTATACCGCAATGGCATTATTGCCGCAAAGTGAGGCGGGGCATCGTCTGTGTGAACAGGCCCGGCTGCGCCTGCATCGCGATGCGCGTGTCTTATCATTGTGGAATGGCGAAAAGATCCCGGTGGCAGATGAGTGGGAAGCTACCCTTAATAGTGACGACTGGCTGGAGCTGGCAGGCTTTGCCTTTGCACACCGGCCCTTTGCTACGTCCGTTGCCGCATTGACGCGTTTGCTGCTCGCCGTGGATCTGCCGCTTCCGGCCCTGCGCGGTAAAATTGAGGCACGAAGAGAGGACGCTGCGCTCAGTGCTGAACTGTCGCTCACCGGGCGAAAAGCGGTGCTGGCAATATTACGCGCTGAAACGGCGCAGGCCCTTGAATGTCTTGATAATGCGCGCAGTCAGCAGCTCAAAAGCGACATTTTGCAATGGCAATTTTTTCAATGACTTCTTCAGTAAAGTGGCATGGTCATTCCCCCCGCAAGGCGTAGAATCCAGGTCATCAATTAAGGAGACCGCCATGAAACACGATCATTTTGTTGTTCAAAGCCCCGACAAACCGGCTAAACAGTTACTGTTGCTGTTTCATGGCGTTGGCGATAACGCCGTCAATATGGGAGAGGTTGGTCGCTGGTTTGCACCTGTTTTTCCTGAGGCGCTGATTGTCAGTATCGGCGGCGTGGAGCCGTGTGGCCCTGACGGACGGCAGTGGTTCTCCGTTCAGGGCGTGACGGAAGAGAACCGTCAGGCGCGTATTGATGCCATTATGCCGGTCTTTATCGAAACCGTGCGTTACTGGCAGCAGCAGAGCGGCGTCGGTGCCGACGCGACCGCGCTGATTGGCTTTTCACAGGGGTCAATTATGTCGCTGGAGAGCGTGAAAGCAGAGCCGGGTCTGGCTTCGCGCGTGATTGCCTTTAACGGCCGTTTCGCGACGCTACCGACGAGCGCGACCACGCAGACAACGATCCACTTGATCCACGGTGGCGAAGACCGGGTGATTGAGCTTTCGCATGCCGTAGCTGCCCAGGAAGCCCTGATCCGGGAAGGCGGGGATGTGACGCTGGATATCGTTGACGATCTGGGTCATGCGATTGACGATCGCAGCATGCAGTTTGCGCTCGACCATCTGCGCTATACCGTACCGAAGCACTACTTTGATGAAGCGCTCAGCGGCGGTAAGCCGGACGATGATGATATTGTTGAATTTATGTGATTATTTCCCCTCACCCTAACCCTCTCCCCTAAGGGGAGAGGGAACATGGCACCCCTCGCCCCTCTGGGGAGAGGGGCTGGGGGTGAGGGGATTATTTCTTCTGGTCTTTCTTTGGCCAGTCGTCGTCGTCATCCCACTTGTCGTTAAAATCACGATGTGGCGGAAGATCCGGCTTGTTGGCGAGGAATTTTTTATGGTCAACGCGCTTAAGATCTTTAATCACGTTAAGCAATACGCCTACCAGAAACACTAACACCAGAATCCACCAGTACTTTGCAAGCCAATCCATTCGCTATTCCTCTCAGAGCGCTCGTCAGGCGACGATTTGCTCCATAATACGTTGATACATACGGGCCAGCAGTTGTAAATCCGCGGCATTTACACACTCATTGATTTTATGAATGGTCGCGTTCACTGGCCCCAGTTCGACAACCTGAGCTCCCATGCGGGCGATAAAGCGTCCGTCTGAGGTGCCACCCGTCGTCAGCAGTTGTGGCTTAATTTCATTATAGTGCTCGATGGCGTTCACCACCGCATCCACCAGTTTGCCACGCTGTGTCAGGAACGGCTGGCCGGAAAGCCACCAGTCCACGGTGTAACGCAGCTGATATTTTTCCAGCAGGGCGATAACGCGCGCTTTGATCATCTCATCGGTCAGTTCCGTGCTGAAACGGAAGTTAAACTGAACGAAACAATCGCCCGGGATCACGTTGTTGCTGCCGGTTCCGGCCTTCACGTTCGCAATCTGCATGCTGGTTGGCGGGAAGAACTCATTGCCTTTGTCCCACTCAATGCTCACCAGTTCACTCAGCATTGGCGCTGCGCGGTGAACTGGGTTATCGGCCAGATGCGGGTACGCCACGTGTCCCTGTACGCCGTGAATGGTTAGGTTACAGGTTAACGAACCGCGGCGGCCATTTTTCACCACATCGCCCACCACCTCGGTGCTGGACGGCTCGCCGACCAGACAGTAGTCCAGACGCTCATTGCGGGCCATCAGGGCCTCAACCACCTTGACGGTGCCGTTATGGGCGCTGGCTTCTTCATCAGAGGTAATGAGAAACGCGAGACGGTTTTTATGGTTCGGGTGCTGGGCGACAAAGCGCTCAGCCGCCACAACCATTGCCGCCAGGGAGCCTTTCATGTCTGCGGCGCCGCGGCCAAACAGCATGCCATCGCGGATGGTTGGTTCAAACGGAGGGTTGATCCAGCGGTCCGCATCACCTGCGGGAACCACGTCGGTATGCCCGGCAAAGGCCAGTGTTTCGCCCTGGCCACGCCACGCCCAGAAATTCTGGGTGTCGCCAAAATCCATACGCTCCACGGTAAAACCGATGGCACGCAGGCGCTCAATCATTAATGCCTGACAACCTGCGTCGTCCGGGCTAAGGGAAGGACGGCGAATAAGCTGCTGAGTCAGCTCAATGACCGGGCATGACATAAACTACACCTCAACGAAAAAAGTCGGAATAAAGGGTTTCACTGAAACCCAGCAGCATAGGCTGCCCGGGCGCGCAGAGCAATGGGCGTTTGATGATTGCTGGCATTTCAAGCATCAGATTTGCTGCGCTGTTGGCATCCTTGATGCTGGCACGCAGTGATTCGTCCAGCTTGCGCCAGGTCGTGCCGCGGGTGTTCAGCAGCGCTTCCCACCCCAGTTCGTTAATGGCGGTATGCAGAAATTCTGCATCAAGCCCATCGGCACGGTAATCGTGGAAGCGGTACTCGACGTTGTTAGCTTCGAGCCAGCGACGGGCTTTTTTGATCGTGTCACAATTTTTAATGCCGTACATGACAACCATGTTGAATCCTTTTGTTCTTATGACCATTAAATGTTCAGTAAATTCGAAGATATATCCTTAAACGGAATATAACACATTCAGAAACGCTCTGGATTAACACCTTTTTTTAATTCAACTCACACCTGTACGCTGAATATTCTTTCATCATTTAAGCATAGATGTCCATCAGGTATAAATTGCCTGTAAACTCAGCGGGTAAAATAAAACTCACCCGTGCGTAGGGTTATTTCAAAATATTGCTGGCCGTCACACAAAATTTAAGGTTCTCCGTTCATATTTATCATAAATCCAGCGCGCAGACGGGGTACAATCACAGCAATCGGTTAAATTGTCTTCACAATGATGATACGTTTTCGTAGAATGCGCATAATAATAAGAGAGGTTGTTATGATTGAACGTGAACTGGGGAACTGGAAAGATTTTATCGAAGGCATGCTTCGTAAATGACATTCAGTAAGAATTGCAAGAGCACTTAAATAAGTAAAATAACCATAGTGTGAATTAATCGCACAGTAAAAAGGCGGCCTACTGAGCCGCCTTTTTTATTTTCACTATCTTATTCAGGCCGTTCCTTGAGCGGGAAGCGGCGACGCACCAGCACGAAGAACAGCGGCACAAAATAAATGGCCAGGATCGTGGCTGAAATCATTCCTCCCATGACGCCTGTACCTACCGCATGCTGGCTGCTGGAGCCTGCGCCTGAGCTGGTTGCCATTGGTAACACCCCGAAGACAAACGCCAGCGAGGTCATCAGGATTGGACGTAAGCGCTGACGGCAGGCATGCAGCGTGGAAGCCATCAGCTCATGGCCTTTCGCATTCATCTCATTGGCAAACTCAACAATCAGGATGGCGTTTTTCGCCGACAACCCAATCACGGTGAGCAGCCCCACCTGAAAGTAAACGTCGTTCTCCAGACCGCGCATCCAGGTGGCGAGCAGCGCGCCGATCACGCCAAGCGGCACCACCAGCATGACCGAGAACGGGACTGACCAACTTTCATACAGCGCCGCAAGACAGAGGAAGACCACCAGCAGCGAAAGCGCGTAAAGCGCGGGAGCCTGCGCCCCGGAGAGCCGCTCCTGATAAGACATGGCCGTCCACTGCAGACCAAAGCCAGCGGGCAGCTGTTGCACCAGCTTTTCCATGGTGTCCATCGCCGTACCGGTGCTGACGCCCGGCGCGGCTTCACCGACGATCTCAACGGCGGAATAGCCGTTATAGCGCTCCAGACGCGGAGAACCGCTCTCCCAGTGCGAGGAGGCGAAGGCGGAGAACGGCACCATGCCGCCCGCATTGTTGCGGACATACCAGCGGTTAATATCGTCCGGCAGCATGCGGTATGGCGCGGCGGATTGCACATACACTTTTTTAACGCGACCGCGATCCATAAAGTCATTCACATAGCTTGAACCCCACGCCGTTTGTAGCGTGTCGTTGATGTCGTCGATTGAAACGCCCAGCGCCTGCGCCTTACGCTGATCAATATCCACCTGCAGCTGTGGGCTGTCATCCAGACCGTTGTGACGGACGCGGGTCAGACCCGGATCTTTACCGGCCAGCTCTAACAGCTTGTCGCGCGCCGCCATCAGCGCCGTGTGGCCCGCACCGGCATGGTCCTGCAGCTCCATGTCAAACCCGGCAGAACTGCCGAGACCGCTGATAGCCGGTGGGCTGCTGGCAAAAACGCGAGCCTCTTTGATACGGGAGAAGGCTTTGGTCGCGCGTTCGATAATGGCAAACGAGGTGCCCGTTTTCGTATCGCGTGCGTCCCAGTCTTTCAGGCGCACAAACATACGTGCAACGTTCTGCCCGTTCCCGCCCGGGCCGGAGCCGACGGTGGAGAAGACCGACACCACGTTATCTTTCTCTTTGGTAAAGAAGTACTGCTCCACCTTCTGAACTACCTTCAGCGTTTGCTGCTGCGTTGACCCGCTCGGGAGCTGCACCGAAGTGATGAACATCCCCCGGTCTTCCTGCGGCAGGAACGAAGTCGGCAGATGCAGGAACAGCCACACCATACCGCCCAACAGCACAACGTAAATCATCATCCAGCGCAGGCTGCGGTGCAGCACCTTGCCGACGGCGGTTTCATAACGCGCAGCACTGCGGTTGAACATGCGGTTAAACCAGCCAAAGAAGCCCTTCTGACCGTGCTGCTCCCCTTTATGTAGCGGCTTGAGGAGGGTGGCGCAGAGGGCAGGCGTGAGGATCAACGCCACCAGCACCGAGAGCACCATTGCGGAGACGATGGTGATTGAAAACTGACGATAAATGGCGCCGGTTGTGCCGCCGAAAAACGCCATCGGGATAAAGACCGCCGAGAGCACCATCGCGATGCCAACTAACGCCCCCTGAATTTGTCCCATCGATTTACGCGTGGCCTGACGCGGGGAAAGCCCTTCCTCGCTCATGATGCGCTCGACGTTTTCGACCACCACGATGGCATCGTCCACCAGCAGGCCAATCGCCAGCACCATTGCAAACATCGTCAGGGTGTTAATGCTGTAACCAAACGCATAAAGCACGGCGAAGGTACCCAGCAGCACCACCGGAACGGCAATGGTCGGGATCAGCGTTGCGCGGAAGTTTTGCAGGAACAGGTACATGACCAGGAAGACCAGCGCGATCGCTTCCAGCAGTGTTTTCACCACATCTTCAATAGAGGCTTTAACAAAGGAGGTGGTTTCGTAGGCGACTTTGTATTCCAGCCCGTGGGGAAAATAGTGCGACAGCTCATCCAGACGATCCAGCACCAGCTGCGCGGTGGCCATTTCATTGGCCCCGGAGGCCAGTTTAACCCCCAGACCGGAGGCCGGATTACCGTTAAAGCGGCTGAGATAATCATATTTCTCTGCCCCCATTTCTACTGTGGCGACATCGCCCAGGCGGACCTCTGAACCATCCTGATTTACGCGCAGGGTAATGTTGCGAAACTGCTCCGGGGTCTGAAGCAGCGACTGTGAGTTAATGGTGGCATTCAACGCTTGTTTATCGACGGAGGGCGTTCCCCCCAATTGTCCCACCGCAATCTGGGCGTTCTGGGATTTAATGGCATCCGTCACGTCGGTTGCCGTCATCTGGAAGCTGTTCAGCTTATTCGGATCAAGCCAGATACGCATTGAATACTGAGAGCCGTAAGCATCGATATCACCGACGCCGTTAATACGGCTGAGGGGATCCTGAATATTACTGGCGACGTAGTCCGCAATGTCCTGCTTATCCATGGAGCCGTCGGTAGAGACAAACGCAATAGTCAGGATGTTGGTGTCACCGGTTTTACGTACGGTAACCCCCTGATTCTGCACCGCCTGAGGCAGTTTACGCATCGCCGACTGCAGCTGGTTTTGCACCTGCTGTACGGCTTCGTCCGGATCCGTACCGGCGGTAAAGCTCAGGGTGACGGTCGCCTGGCCCGTGGCGCTACTCTGCGAGGACATGTACATCAGGTTATCCAGACCCGTCATGTTCTGCTCGATAACCTGCGTGACGGTATTTTCCAGCGTTTGTGCTGAAGCTCCGGGGTAGTTTGCCGTGACGCGCACGTTTGGTGGTGCCAGGTCTGGATATTGCTCAACAGGAAGTGAAGTAATGGCCAGGACACCTGTCAGACACAACAGAATGGCAAGTACCCAGGCAAAAATGGGGCGATCGATAAAAAAATTCGCCATGAAAATGAGACCTCGTTTTGCTGCACGTCATTATTGTTTATTGCCCGCATCACTTTAGCGGCAAGACGAAGACCAAACGTGGAGAAATAAAGGAGATAGTGTAAATTATCATGCGCTTTTCTCTGCGCTTCACCTTTTACCGTTATTTACCTCCCGGCCCCGTTTGTCGGGAAGATCACGCTTACCAGCGTCCCCCCGTTTTGCGGCTGGGAAAAGTGCAGCGTTCCGCCGAGTCGCGCCGCCCGTTCGCGCATAATATTCAACCCGTAATGTCCCGGCGGCTCGCTGGCTTCGCCAATCCCGATACCGTTATCGCGAATGCTGACGCTGTGGGTGCCGTCAGCAGACGTCACGCAGCTGACGGTTATCTCGCTGGCCTGGGCGTGCTTCATCGCATTCAACACCGCTTCACGCACGATCTGCAGCAAATGCACCTGTTTCTGGGCATCCAGCGCCAGCGAGGAGAGGCGGCAGTCGAGGTACAGCTTTGCCTGCGTCTGGCTCTGTAACCCGTCCAGTGACTCCTGTAGGGCCGCGGGCAGATTGGCGTGGTTAAGCGTCAGGCGGAAGGTGGTAAGCAGTTCCCGCAATTGATGCCAGGCGTTGTTAAGCTCGCGGGAAAAGTCGGTGATAATGGTCTGCGCCGGGGCATTTTCCTGCGGGATAGCGCGTTTCAGTAGCGCCAGCTGAATACGTAAATACGACAGTACCTGCGCCAGGGAATCGTGCAGCTCGCGGGCGATCGTCGCGCGTTCTTCCATCAGCAGCAACTGCTGGTAGTGCTTTTGCGCCTGGTTGAAATACAGTCCGCGTCCGAGCATTGTCGCCACGCTTTCCATCAGCGGCAGAGGAACGTGGCCCGTCTCGCTTTGCCAGCGTAATTCCCCGTACAGGGTATCCTGCATCAGCACGGGCAGCGTTTGGACAGGGCTCCCGTTTGATTCGATACCCTCACTGAGCCGCCAGTCGTCGCTGGTGCGCAATTCCAGGTAGTTCATCTGCGTGTACTCATGCACTATCTGCAAAATATGCCGGAAACAGTGGCTGTCTATCTGGCCGGTATTCAGTGCCTGAGAGCATTTAAACAGCATCTCGAGTTGCTGATGCGCCTCATTCAGATGCTGCGTCTTTTCCGCTACGGAGTGTTCAAGCGAGCGATACAGCGTATGCAGCTCGGCAGACATGTGGTTGAACGCCCGGGAAAGTTGGCCCAGCTCGTTTGGCAGCGCGGTATCCGGTGCAGGCGTATCGAATTGCCCCCGCTCAATGCGCTCGCTGGCCGCCACCAGATTATTCAGCGGTAACACAACCTGGCGGCGGATGCGTCGCAGGGTAAAGATCGTCAGGATCAGGATGCCCATCCCGCCCGCCAGGGAGATCAGAATCACCGCCTGGATTTTATGTTCGGTGTAGTGCTGAAGGGCGAGCACAAAGGCGTCAATCCGGCCGACAAAGTCTTCAATGTGGGCCTGATACCACCCGCTATCGCCGCGAGCGATGTGGTTGTCCATCTCCTGCCATGCCAGATGCAGCTGCTGATAGCGCGCCTTAACATCGTCCGGCACGTACCAGCGGCTCAGCTTCTGTAGCGCAGGGGCGCTCAGCGTCTGCTGCCAACTCTCGCGATGCGCCGCCAGGGCGTCGCTGTTGCGTTGCATCTCATAGCCCAGACGGTAGCTCTGCATTCGCAGGGAACCGGCAATATTGATGGCTTCTGCATCCCGCTGGCTGCTGGCAAGCGTGAACAACGCGACGGTGCTGGTCAGAACGGACAGCACGATAATGGAAATGAAAGCCCGGGCCAGGCTTCCGGAAACGGGTCGTTTAACGGTCACAGAACAGCTTCCTGAAAAAAATTGATCTGCCACAGGTTCACTGGAGATAGTTCGACTTCCTGGGCATTTGTACATTGCCTGATAGCGCCGCCGTGGGTAAATACAATATTCCTATAAAGAATAAGGTTATTGAACCAAAAACAGGTGTCGTTATGAATCGTTTTATTATGGCCAACAGCCAGCAGTGTATAGGGTGCCGTGCCTGCGAAGTGGCCTGCGTGATGGCGCACAACGATGAACAACACGTGCTGAGCGAACGCCATTTTCATCCCCGCATCACTGTCCTGAAATCTGGCGCGAAGAGCACGCCTGTAACCTGCCACCATTGCGAGAATGCGCCCTGCGCGCAGAGCTGCCCTAACGGGGCCATCAGCAAATGCGATGACAGCGTACAGGTGAATCAACAAAAATGCATTGGCTGTAAAGCCTGCGTGGTTGCCTGTCCGTTCGGCACGATGGAGATCGTTGTTACGCCTCTCGACAAGGGCAACGTAAAAGCCTCGGCACATAAATGCGATCTTTGCCACACGCGCCCACAGGGCCCGGCCTGCATCGAAAATTGTCCGGCACAGGTGCTTACCCTGGCGACGCCCGCCGTACTGAATAACCTGGCGAAAACCCGTCGCCAGCGCACCGCCCGTCAGGAGGCGCAGCCCTGGCACGGCGAGGCGGTAAGGCCAGACCTGCCGCACACCCGCCTTGAGCAGATGAGAAACACACCGCGACGCGGGGAGCCGGATAAACTCGCCGCGAATGCACGCGTCAGCCATTTTCAGGAGATCTACCTGCCGTTTCGGGCAGAGCAGGCCGCGCGTGAGGCATCGCGCTGCCTGAAGTGCGGCGAACACAGCATTTGTGAATGGACCTGTCCGCTGCACAACCATATCCCCCAGTGGATTGAACGCGTTAAAGCGGGGGATATCGCCGGGGCGGTTGAGCTTTCACACCAGACCAACTGTTTACCTGAAATTACCGGCCGCGTCTGCCCGCAGGACCGATTATGTGAAGGCGCCTGCACCGTGCGTGATATCTCGGGCGCGGTGACCATTGGCAACATCGAGCGCTATATCTCTGACCAGACGCTGGCGATGGGTTGGAAGCCGGATCTGAGCGGCGTGACACCGGTTGATAAACGTGTGGCGGTGATCGGCGCGGGGCCTGCGGGGCTTGCCTGTGCCGACGTGCTGGCGCGCAGCGGTGTCAGCGTCACGGTCTATGACCGGCACCCGGAGATTGGCGGCTTGCTGACGTTTGGTATCCCGGCCTTTAAGCTCGATAAATCGCTGCTCGCACGGCGCAGGGAGATATTCACGGCCATGGGGATCCAGTTCGTTCTGAACTGCGACGTCGGACAGGATGTGCCGATGTCACAGCTGCAACGCGAATACGATGCACTGTTTATTGGTGTGGGAACCTATCGTTCCATGAAAGCGGGTATCGCGCATGAAGATGCGCCCGGCGTCTATGACGCGTTACCTTTCCTGGTGGCAAACACCCGCCACGTGATGGGGCTTGAGGCAACAACCAAAGAGCCATTTGTCGATACCCGGGGGCTGAACGTGGTGGTGCTCGGCGGGGGCGATACCGCCATGGACTGTGTCCGCACCGCGTTACGTCACGGTGCGGCGAAGGTAACCTGCGCCTACCGCCGGGATGAAGCCAATATGCCGGGCTCGAAAAAAGAGGTGAAGAATGCGAAGGAAGAGGGCGCCGCGTTTGAGTTTAACGTTCAGCCCGTGGAGTTAACTCTGGCACCTGACGGACAGGTCAACGGCATTCGCATGCTGCGTACCGAACTCGGCGAACCGGATGCTCAGGGCCGTCGTCGGCCGGTACCGATAGCGGGGAGCGAGTTTGTGATGCCTGCGGATGCGGTGATCATGGCATTTGGTTTCAATCCTCACGAGATGCCGTGGCTGCAGGCGCAGGGCGTGGAGACGGATAGCTGGGGACGAATTATCGCCTCGGTGGAGAGCCGCTATCGCTATCAGACCTCTAACCCGCAAATTTTCGCAGGCGGTGACGCCGTACGCGGCGCAGATTTAGTGGTCACCGCCATGGCGGAAGGGCGACATGCTGCGCAGGGTATCCTCGACTGGCTGGGCGTCAGCGCGTTAAAAACGCATTAAATCGGGTGGGCGACAAAGCGGGGTTCACGGCGTAATATAGGCAGACTCATTGTGTCGTGGAGCCCGTATGACCCTGAAAATTGACGTTATCAAAGACAAAATCCTTTCTGATAATTACTTTGTCCTGCGTAACATCACCTATGATTTAACGCGTAATAACGGGGACGTGATCCGCCACAAACGTGAGGTTTACGACCGCGGCAATGGGGCAACCATTCTGCTTTATAACCGTGAAAAGCAGAGCGTGGTGCTGATCCGCCAGTTCAGGGTGGCGACGTGGGTCAATGGCAATCCGGACGGACGGCTGATTGAAACCTGCGCAGGTCTGCTGGATGACGATGAGCCGGAAGTGTGTATCCGCAAAGAAGCCATCGAGGAGACAGGCTTTGAAGTGGGTGAGGTTAAAAAAGTTTTCGAACTGTTTATGTCACCCGGCGGCGTGACGGAAATCGTCCATTTCTTTATTGCCGAATACAGCGATGCGCATCGTATCCATCAGGGCGGTGGGGTGGAAGATGAAGATATCGAGGTGCTGGAGATACCGTTTGTCCAGGCGCTGGAGATGATCCGTTCCGGGGAAATTAAAGATGGTAAGGCTGTAATATTACTGCAGTATTTACAAACAACCGGGCTGATGGATCCCTCTTTCGAACGGATGTAGTTTGTTTTTCGGATAAATCTATCCGATAAATCCGATTGAGCAACCCCGGCGGGAACACGAAGATACTGCCCAGTTAAGCGTTTTCGTTCCGGGATTGTGCCATTCATGCGCTACTGCGTTTTTATTTTTTTCCTGATTTGTGTGCTCCCCGCACCGCGGGTGTGGGCTACGCCTGCACAGCAATCATTCTCAGACTGGCAGGTGACCTGCAATAACCAGAATTTTTGCCTGGCACGCAACACCGGTGAACACCGTGGTCTGGTGATGACGCTTAGCCGCAGCGCTGGCGCGAAAACCGATGCCTCGTTACGTATCGATCTCGGCGGTCTTTCAGACCCGTCTGTCAAAGAGCCTGCAATTGCGCCGCGCCTGCTGCTTGATGGGGTGCCCGTGACGCTGGAGCGTCAGCACTGGCAGTTAACGCCATGGCATCTGAAAACGGACGATGCTGCGACCATCACTGCATTTCTTAAGCATATCCAGGAAGGGAAAGCGCTAACCCTGCGTGATGGCAAGCAGGCGATCTCCCTCAGTGGCCTGAAAGCGGCGCTGTTGTTTATCGATGCGCAGCAAAAGCGCGTCGGCAGTGAAACCGCCTGGATTAAAAAAGGTGACGATCCGCCGTTAAGCGTGCCGCCCGCACCGGCCCTGAAAAAGGTGGCGGTTGTGAATCCCACCCCGACACCGCTCTCCCACAGCGAACTGAACGATCTGCTGGATTATGGTACCTGGCGGATGAATAACAGCCAGTGCTCGCTCGACCCCAACCGTCGGGAAGTGCGCGTCACTGCGCTTACCGATGACAAAGCGCTGCTGATCGTCAGTTGCGAAGCGGGGGCCTATAACACCGTCGATCTGGCCTGGCTGGTATCACGTAAAAAACCGTTTTCTTCCCGTAGCGTCAGGCTGCGTCTGCCGTTTACGCCGTCCAGCGGCAGCAGTGAAATGGAGTTAATGAACGCTCGCTTTGATGAGAAAACGCGTGAGTTGACCACCCTGGCGTTAGGGCGGGGGATTGCCGACTGCGGTATCCAGACGCGCTGGCGCTTTGACGGCCAGCGCTTCCGTCTGGTGCGTTATGCCGAGGAGCCCAGCTGCGATAACTGGAATGGGCCAGATGCCTGGCCCACGTTGTGGATCACACGCTAGTTTTGCCGGGTGGCGGTTACACCTTACCCGGCCCACGTTTCGAACCATGTAGGCCCGGTAAGCGTAGCGCCACCGGGCACGCAGGCCGCACTAAAGCACGCTTAACGCCTTCTCAACGACGTTCTCAACGGTAAAACCGAAATACGGGAACAGCTTGTCGGCCGGCGCCGATTCACCGTATCCCCGCATGCCGACAATGGCCCCTTTCAGCCCGACATATTTGTACCAGTAGTCGGCAATGCCCGCCTCAACTGCCACGCGGGCCGTCACGCTGGATGGCAGGACCGATTCACGATATGCCTCATCCTGCGCGTCAAAGATGTCGGTTGAAGGCAGGGAAACCACGCGCACCGCGTGACCTTCGGCAGTCAACTTCTCCGCCGCTTTGACGGTAATCTCCACCTCGGAACCGGTGGCAATCAGGATCACATCCGGCTTGCCGCCGCTGTCCTTCAGAATGTAACCGCCGCGGGCAATGTCTTTCACCTGCTCCGGCGTGCGCTCAATCTGCGCCAGGTTCTGACGTGACAGGATCAGCGCCGTCGGTCCGTTATGGCGCTCTACTGCCAGCTTCCAGCCCACCGCGGCCTCGACCTGATCGCACGGACGCCAGGTGCTGAAGTTTGGCGTCAGGCGCAGGCTCGCCAGCTGTTCAACGGCCTGGTGGGTTGGCCCGTCTTCCCCAAGCCCGATGGAGTCATGGGTGTAAACCATAATCTGCCGCGCTTTCATCAGAGCCGCCATGCGTGCGGCGTTACGGGCGTATTCCACAAACATCAGGAAGGTGGCGGTGTAGGGGACAAATCCCCCGTGATGAGCGATACCGTTGGCAATGGCGGTCATGCCGAACTCGCGTACGCCATAGTGAATATAGTTTCCGGCGATATCCTCTTTCAGCGATGTCGAGCCAGACCAGATGGTCAGGTTGCTGGGGGCCAGATCCGCCGAGCCGCCCAGCAGCTCAGGCAGGATTGGGCCAATCGCATTCAGGGTGTTTTGCGACGCCTTACGGGTGGCGATTTTGGCCGGGTTAGATTGCAGGTTTTCAATCAGCGCCTGCGTTTTCTCTTCCCAGTCCTCCGGTAGCCCTCCGCTCATGCGGCGGGTGAATTCGGCCGCCAGCTCCGGGTAGGCCTTTTTGTAGGCGGCAAATTTCTCGTTCCAGGCGTGCTGGGCCTTTTCACCCTCTTCACGGGCATCCCATGCGCGGTAAATCTCTTTCGGAATTTCGAACGGCGGATATTTCCAGCCCAGTTTCTGCCGGGTCAGCGCCACTTCCTCATCACCCAGCGCCGCACCGTGCGCCTCTTCTTTACCTGCTTTGTTCGGCGAACCAAAGCCGATAACCGTGCGGCAAATAATCAGCGACGGTTTGTCCTTCACGCTTTGCGCTTCCTGAATCGCTTTTTTCACCGCCTCGGGATCGTGGCCGTCAATTTCATGCACCACATGCCAGTGGTAGGCCTCAAACCGTTTTGCCGTGTCGTCGGTAAACCAGCCCTCGGTTTCCCCGTCTATGGAGATGCCGTTGTGGTCATAGAAGCCAATCAGCTTGCCCAGCCCCAGCGTGCCCGCGAGCGAACAGACCTCATGGGAGATCCCCTCCATCAGACAGCCGTCACCCATAAAGACGTACGTGTAGTGATCGACGATGTCATGCCCCGGCTGGTTAAACTGCGCACCCAGCGTGCGTTCCGCGATGGCCAGCCCAACGGCGTTGGCTAAACCCTGTCCCAGCGGCCCGGTGGTGGTTTCCACCCCTGGCGTATAGCCAATCTCCGGGTGGCCGGGGGTTTTCGAATGCAGCTGGCGGAAGTTTTTCAACTCTTCGAGCGGCAGATCGTAGCCGGACAAATGCAGCAGGCTGTAGAGCAGCATCGACGCGTGGCCGTTAGAGAGAATAAAACGGTCGCGATCGTACCAGGTGGGGTCGTTAGGGTTGTGCTTCAGGAAATCATTCCACAACACTTCGGCAATATCTGCCATGCCCATTGGTGCGCCAGGGTGGCCGGAATTGGCTTTTTGCACGGCATCCATGCTGAGGGCGCGAATGGCATTGGCTAACTCTTTACGGGACATAGTTCACTCCGTGGCAAGGTTAAAGTTTGGCGGCGAGAAGATCTTCAAGTTTGCGCTGGTCGACGGCGAACTGGCGGATGCCGTCCGCCAGTTTTTCCACGGCCATTGGGTCCTGATTGTGCTCCCAGCGGAATTCCGCTTCGGTCATGGCTTTCGGTTTGGGCAGTACGGTGGAGGTCGGCACCAGTTTACGGATTACCGTCTCTTCTTTGTCCTGCAGCTTTTTCAGCAGGTCAGGGGAGATGGTCAGGCGGTCACATCCTGCCAGCGCCAGGATCTGCTCGGTGCGGCGGAAGCTGGCCCCCATTACGATGGTTTCGTAGCGGTGCTGCTTGTAATAGTCGTAGATATTACGTACCGACTTCACGCCCGGGTCTTCCTCCACCACGTACGGATCCATCGGCTGTTTTGCCTGATACCAGTCGTAGATGCGCCCGACGAACGGTGAGATCAGGAATACGCCCGCTTCGGCACAGGCGCGCGCCTGCGCAAACGAGAACAGCAGCGTCAGGTTGCAGTGGATCCCCTCTTTTTCCAGCACTTCCGCCGCGCGGATGCCTTCCCAGGTGGAGGCGAGCTTAATCAGAATGCGTGATTTGTCGATCCCCTGCTCCTGGTAGAGTTCGACGAGGCGGCGGGCTTTATTGATGCTCTTCTCTTTATCGAAAGAGAGGCGGGCGTCGACTTCGGTGGAGACGCGCCCCGGGATGCTTTTCAGAATTTCCGCACCGAAATTAACCGCCAGCTTGTCACTGGCTTCGGCAACCTGTTGTTCCTGGGTTTTGCCGCGCTGTTTGCCATAGGCAATGGCGTCATCAATCAGATGACTAAAATGGGAAAGCCCCGCCGCTTTGAGCAGCAGCGACGGGTTGGTGGTTGCGTCTTCAGGCTGGTAGTGCCGAATCGACTCGATATCGCCGCTGTCTGCAACCACGGTAGTGAATTGTTTGATGCCGTCAAGTTGGTTCATAAGTCATGACTCCTTGAAAATAAAAGCGTTAGACGAGTGCGTTAGTTCACACTTCTGGAAAAATCATGATGGACTTAACAAAAAAGCATAGCAGACGGGGGAGGCATTGCTTTTGAGACGGGTAACATGGCTGTTATAAATTGATAACAATTTTTAATGTGTGATGGTGAGAGTTTGGCAGCCTTCAAAGTTTATGCGGCAGCCTGCGGCGATACTATCTGACCGATACGTAAAAGGAATAACAAGATGGACGATCAGTTAAAACAGAGTGCCCTCGATTTTCACGAGTTTCCTGTCCCGGGTAAAATTCAGGTCTCCCCGACAAAACCGCTGGCAACCCAGCGCGACCTGGCGCTGGCCTACTCGCCGGGCGTGGCGGCACCGTGTCTCGAAATTGAAAAAGATCCGCTCGCCGCTTACAAATATACCGCGCGCGGCAACCTGGTCGCCGTGATCTCTAACGGTACGGCGGTGCTGGGCCTGGGCAACATTGGTGCGCTGGCCGGTAAGCCTGTGATGGAAGGGAAGGGCGTTCTGTTCAAGAAATTCGCCGGTATCGACGTGTTTGATATCGAAGTGGACGAACACGATCCCGATAAATTCATCAACGTCGTGGCGGCGCTGGAGCCGACCTTTGGCGGTATTAACCTCGAAGACATCAAAGCGCCGGAATGTTTCTACATTGAGCAGAAACTGCGTGAACGTATGAACATTCCCGTGTTCCATGATGACCAGCACGGGACGGCGATTATCAGCACCGCCGCCATTCTTAACGGCCTGCGCGTGGTGGAGAAAAATCTTTCTGACGTGCGCATGGTAGTTTCCGGCGCGGGTGCGGCGGCCATTGCCTGTATGAACCTGCTGGTGGCGCTCGGGATGCAGAAACACAACATTGTGGTCTGCGACTCCAAAGGCGTGATCTATAAAGACCGCGAGCCTAACATGGCGGAAACCAAAGCGGCCTACGCGGTGGACGACGACGGCAAGCGTACGCTTGAGGATGTCATTGACGGCGCGGATATCTTCCTGGGCTGTTCAGGCCCGAAAGTGCTGACCCAGGAGATGGTGAAGAAGATGGCGCGTGCGCCAATGATTCTGGCGCTGGCGAACCCCGAGCCGGAAATCCTGCCGCCGCTGGCGAAAGCGGTGCGTGAAGATGCCATCATCTGTACCGGTCGCTCCGACTACCCGAACCAGGTGAACAACGTGCTCTGCTTCCCGTTCATCTTCCGTGGGGCGCTGGACGTAGGCGCGACGGCCATTAACGAAGAGATGAAGCTCGCGGCGGTGCACGCCATTGCGGAACTGGCACACGCCGAGCAGAGCGAAGTGGTTGCTTCAGCCTATGGCGATCAGGATCTGAGCTTTGGCCCGGACTACATCATTCCAAAACCGTTCGACCCGCGTCTGATTGTCAAAATCGCGCCAGCGGTTGCGAAAGCGGCGATGGACTCTGGCGTGGCGACGCGCCCGATAACCGATTTCGATGCTTACGTGGATAAGCTCACCGAGTTTGTCTACAAAACTAACCTGTTTATGAAGCCGATTTTCTCTCAGGCTCGTGCCGACGCGAAGCGGGTGGTGCTGGCGGAAGGGGAAGAGGCGCGCGTGCTCCATGCCACGCAGGAGCTGATCACCTTAGGGCTGGCGAAGCCGATCCTGATTGGCCGCCCGAGCGTTATCGAGATGCGTATCCAGAAGCTGGGCCTGCAGATCAAACCGGGTGTTGATTTTGAGATCGTTAACAATGAATCCGACCCGCGCTTTAAAGAGTACTGGAGCGAATACTACGCGATCATGAAACGTCGCGGGATCACTCAGGAGCAGGCGCAGCGGGCGGTGATCAGCAACACCACGGTGATTGGCGCAATCATGGTTCATCGCGGCGAGGCGGATGCGCTGATCTGCGGCACCATCGGTGATTACCACGAGCACTTCAGCGTGGTGCAGGAGATCTTCGGCTATCGCGACGGGGTGCACACGGCCGGTGCGATGAACGCGCTGCTGCTGCCAAGCGGTAACACCTTTATCGCCGATACCTACGTCAACGACGATCCAACCCCGGACGAGCTGGCGGAGATCACCGTGATGGCGGCTGAAACCGTGCGTCGCTTTGGTATCGAACCGAAGGTGGCGCTGCTGTCGCACTCTAACTTCGGCTCCTCTAAATCTGCGGCGGCCTGCAAAATGCGACAGACGCTGGAGCTGGTTCGCGAGCGCGCACCGGAGCTGATGATTGACGGTGAGATGCACGGCGACGCCGCGCTGGTGGAGAGCATCCGCAATGAACGTATGCCAGACAGCCCGCTGAAAGGCTCAGCGAATATCCTGATTATGCCAAACGTGGAAGCGGCGCGTATCAGCTACAACCTGCTGCGCGTCTCGAGCTCTGAAGGAGTGACCGTGGGGCCGGTGCTGATGGGGGTGGCAAAACCGGTGCATGTGTTAACGCCGATTGCCTCTGTACGCCGTATCGTGAACATGGTGGCGCTGGCGGTGGTTGAGGCGCAGACGCAGCCGCTGTAAGTGATGTTTGTCGGGTGGCGCGTTCGCTTACCCGACCTACGGGTTGACCAGGACGGATAAGCGCAGCGCCATCCGGCAGTTAAACCCAGTCCCGAACCTTAATAAACTCACTCAGGGCAGCCTCCGGGCTGCCTTCTTTTGGCTCGTAGCAGTACTCCCAGCGCACCAGCGGTGGCATTGACATCAGAATCGACTCCGTACGCCCGCCGGTTTGCAGGCCAAACAGCGTCCCGCGATCCCACACCAGGTTAAACTCCACGTAGCGCCCGCGACGGTAAAGCTGGAACTCGCGTTCGCGCACGCCGTAGTCGCTGTTTTTACGCCGTTCAACAATGGGCAGATAAGCGTCGGTATAGCCTTCGCCCACCGCACGCATAAAGCTGAACGCGGTATCAAAATCAGGCGTGTTCAGATCGTCAAAGAACAGCCCGCCAATACCGCGCTGTTCGTCGCGGTGTTTGAGGTAAAAGTAGTCGTCGCACCACTTTTTGTATTTCGGGTATACGTCTTCGCCAAACGGCAGGCAGAGATCGCGTGCGGTCGTATGCCAGTGCACGGCATCCTCTTCAAAGCCGTAGTAGGGGGTCATATCGAAACCGCCCCCAAACCACCAGACCGGATCGGCTCCCGGTTTTTCCGCAATGAAAAAACGCACGTTGGCGTGGCTGGTTGGCACAAACGGGTTGTGCGGGTGTACCACCAGCGAAACGCCCATCGCCTGGAAGCTGCGACCCGCCAGTTCAGGACGATGCGCCGTTGCAGAAGCGGGCATGGCTTCCCCGTAAACGTGGGAAAAATTGACGCCTGCCTGTTCAAAGATCCCGCCGTTTCGCAACACACGGCTACGCCCGCCGCCGCCGGCCTCGCGCTGCCAGTTATCTTCCTGAAAATTACCGCCATCTGCAGCGGCCAGTTTCTGGCAAATCTCATCCTGCAACTGCAGCAGGAAGGTTTTTACCTGCTTTGCATTCGGTTTCATTAACGTTTCCTGGAGTGCGCTTTTTGATTATCGAACCAGTTAAAGTAACTGATGATGCCGGAGGCGATGGCATTGGCGATCTTCTGACGAAACGCCGCGGTACCAAGCAGACGCTCTTCTTCCGGGTTAGTAATGAAAGAGGTCTCCACCAACACGGACGGAATCGACGGTGATTTCAGCACCACAAACGCGGCCTGCTCCGTGCTCTTGCTGTGCAGACGGTGCACCGGCTTAATCCGTTTGAGGATATGCGAGCCCAGCGTCAGACTGTTTTTGATGGTATCGGTCTGCACGAGGTCGAACAGCACCTGCTGTAACAGGTGATCTTTATCGGTGGCCTTCTTCCCGGCGACTTCATCCGCACGGTTTTCACGGTCGGAGAGATATTTCGCCATGGCGCTACTGGCGCCGCGATTGGAGAGGGCAAACACCGACGCGCCCGCGGCGGAAGGGTTTGTAAAGCCATCCGCGTGAATGGACATAAAGAGATCGGCACCGTGCTTATGGGTAATTTCCACGCGGTCATACAGCGGAATAAAGGTGTCGCCCGTGCGCGTCAGGCGGGCGTCAATGCCGTTGCTGCGTAAAATCGATCGCACATTTTTTGCAATTGCCAGCACGACGTGTTTTTCTTTTGACCCGTTTTTGCCAATGGCGCCGGTATCAATGCCGCCGTGACCCGGGTCGAGCATGACCAGACGCTTCGCGCCTGGTTTTTTGGCTTTGGGTTTGCTGTGTCCGTTACTGGTTTTAAGCGTGCTCTCTTCTTTTGCCTGAGCCTGCTGTGCGATGCCCGTTAACGTTAAGGCCGCCAGCCCCGCTTTGAGAACCTGACGACGCGATGTGAGTGCTTTTAATGGTTTGAATGTGCTCATGCGGCCTGAATAGTAAAAATTGCGGTCCTGGTGTTATATCGTATCGCGTTTAGCGTTACGACAGTCCTTATTGAGAATTGTTTTACTTTTCATTTCAATACGTGACAAAGTGACATTATGCCAAATTTTGGCGAGATTTTCCCCGGTTATTGGCTAAATGCCCTGTTCGCGCCATAATCACTGTTTTTAAACCCGAAAAGGCGGTTAATACCATGGAGATACGCGTTTTTCGCCAGGAAGATTTCGAAGAGGTGATCACCCTTTGGGAGCGCTGCGATTTGCTGCGTCCGTGGAACGATCCAGAGATGGACATTGAGCGTAATCTGAATCACGACGTCAGTCTGTTTCTGGTGGCGGAAGTGAACGGCGAAGTGGTGGGCACGGTGATGGGCGGTTACGACGGTCATCGCGGCTCTGCTTATTATCTGGGCGTTCACCCGGAATACCGGGGGCGCGGCATTGCCAATGCGCTGCTCAATCGTCTTGAGAAAAAACTGATCGCTCGCGGTTGCCCGAAAATTCAAATCATGGTGCGCGAAGATAACGACGTGGTGCTGGGCATGTATGAACGTCTGGGCTATGAACACGCTGACGTGCTGAGTTTAGGTAAGCGTCTGATCGAAGATGAAGAGTATTGAGATCCACCCGGCAGATTACGACGCGCAGGGGCGTGTCAGGCTGCCTTTCATATTCTGGTGCGTACTGCTGCTGCAGGCCCGCACCTGGGTGCTGTTTGTCATGGCCGCCGCGTCCCGCGGGCAGGGCGATACATTACTGACGCTCTTTTATCCCGATCACGACGCCTTTTGGCTCGGCCTGTTACCGGGCGTACCGGCGGTGGTGACGTTTTTGTGCAGCGGCCGACGACAGGCGATCCCACGGCTTTGGCGTGCGCTTCGCTGGCTGCTGATCCTGGCCCAGATTGCGCTGCTCTGTTGGCAGCCTGTGCTCTGGTGGTACGGTGAACCGCTTACGGGCATCGGCATTGCGCTGGTGGTTGCCGATATCGTGGCGCTGCTGTGGCTGCTGACTAACCCCCGCTTACGCGCCTGTTTTACGCATGAGTCAGATTAACGCGGCACTTTTTGCCGATGCTGCACTCCAACAAGCGTTGATTTAACACGTAAGGACGTTTCAATGAAATCGCTGCGTTTACTTTTATGCGCTCTCCCGCTGGCGTTAACCGGCTGTTCAACGCTCTCCTCCATTAACTGGTCGGCCGCTTATCCGTGGAACTGGTTTGGCTCTTCGCTGGAAGTGACCGAGCAGGGCGTGGGCAACATTACCGCCGCGACGGCGCTGGATCAGGACGCGCTTCAGGCGGCCCTGAGCAGCGACTATCGTCTGCGCAGCGGCATGAAAACTGAAAACGGCACTATCGTGCGTTACTTCGAAGCGCTGAAAGGAGACAAACTGGCGCTGGTGATTAACGGCGATAAAGGCACGGTAAACCGTATTGCCGTGCTGGACGATGCTATCCCGACGGCGAGCGGCGTAAAGGTTGGTACGCCGTTTAGCGATCTCTATAAACAGGCTTTCGGCAATTGCGCCAGCGCGCCTTCAGACGATGGCGTGGCGGTGCAATGTAAAGCGCCGGACAGCCAGCACATTAGCTACCTCTTTACCGGAACCTGGAGCGGTCCTGAAGGCTTAATGCCGTCTGACGACACGCTGAAAAACTGGAAAGTGAGCAAAATTATCTGGCAGCAGTAATTTGCGCCTGAACAATCCGTCTCGCTGAAATCCGGGTATAATACCCGCCATCAATGCCACGTTGTCGTGGCATCTTTATTTCAGGAGGAGCGATGTCTCAGGTTCAGAGTGGCATTTTGCCAGAACATTGCCGCGCGGCGATTTGGATTGAAGCCAATGTGATAGGGGATGTGGATGCCCTGCGTGCGGCCAGCAAAGTCTTTGTGGATAAACTGGCCACCTTCCAGGCCAAATTCCCGGATGCCCATCTGGGCGCTGTGGTGGCCTTTGGCAATAACGTCTGGCGTCAGCTGAGCGGCGGTGAAGGGGCGGAAGAACTCAAAGACTTTATCCCTTACGGCAAAGGTCTGGCACCGGCAACCCAGTACGACGTGTTGATCCATATTCTCTCTCTGCGCCACGACGTGAACTTCTCCGTTGCTCAGGCGGCGGTAGCGGCGTTTGGTGACTGCATTGACGTTCAGGAAGAGGTCCACGGTTTCCGCTGGGTGGAAGAGCGCGACCTGAGCGGCTTTGTCGACGGGACGGAAAACCCGGCAGGTGAAGAGACGCGCCGTGAAGTGGCGGTCATCAAGGATGGCGTGGATGCCGGCGGCAGCTACGTATTTGTTCAGCGCTGGGAGCATAACCTTAAGCAGCTTAACCGCATGAGTGTGCAGGACCAGGAGATGATGATTGGCCGTACCAAAGAGGCCAACGAAGAGATCGACGGCGATGTACGCCCGGTGACCTCTCACCTGAGCCGCGTTGACCTCAAGGAAGACGGTAAAGGGCTGAAGATTGTTCGCCAGAGCCTGCCGTATGGCACCGCAAGCGGAACCCATGGCCTTTATTTCTGCGCCTACTGCGCGTGTCTGTACAATATTGAGCAACAGCTGCTGAGCATGTTCGGCGATACCGACGGCAAGCGTGACGCCATGCTGCGCTTCACCAAACCGGTCACCGGCGGCTACTACTTCGCGCCGTCCATTGAGCGTCTGCTGGCGCTGTAATTCCCTTTCTCCCTCTCCCTTTGGGAGAGGGGTGGGGTGAGGGCAACAGGCCGCACCCTTATTCCCTTTTCTGCTTGTAAATCACCAAACGGTATATAAAACCGTTACTCCTTTCGACCTCGTTATAAATATTATGACAATAAGATAGTCATCACATTTATAAGGGTGCGCAATGGCCGTTACTGTACTGAAAAAAGGATCCCTGGCACTGGCAGGTTTACTGCTGGTGGCACAGGCGCAGGCGACTGAGCTGCTGAACAGTTCATATGACGTCTCCCGCGAGCTGTTTGCCGCCCTTAACCCGCCGTTTGAGCAGCAATGGGCGAAAGACAATAACGGCGACAAGCTGACCATTAAACAGTCTCACGCCGGTTCGTCCAAACAGGCGCTGGCGATCCTCCAGGGGTTGAAAGCGGACGTGGTGACCTATAACCAGGTGACCGATGTGCAGATCCTGCATGACAAAGGCAAGCTCATCCCGGCCGACTGGCAGAGCCGTTTACCAAACAACAGCTCGCCGTTCTACTCCACCATGGGCTTCCTGGTGCGTAAAGGCAATCCGAAGAATATCCACGACTGGAGCGATCTGGTTCGTTCTGACGTAAAGCTGATTTTCCCGAACCCTAAAACTTCCGGTAATGCGCGTTATACCTATCTGGCGGCGTGGGGTGCAGCGGACAAAGCAGACGGTAACGATAAAGCCAAAACCGAGCAGTTCATGACCCAGTTCCTGAAAAACGTCGAAGTGTTTGATACCGGCGGTCGCGGAGCAACCACGACTTTCGCAGAACGCGGTCTGGGCGATGTGCTGATTAGCTTTGAATCGGAAGTGAACAACATCCGCAAACAGTATAAAGCACAGGGCTTTGAAGTCGTTATCCCGAAAACCAACATCCTGGCCGAGTTCCCGGTGGCGTGGGTGGATAAAAACGTGCAGGCAAACGGCACTGAGAAAGCGGCAAAAGCCTATCTCAACTACCTGTACAGCCCACAGGCGCAGACCATCATTACTGATTACTACTATCGCGTGAACAACCCTGACGTGATGAACAAACTGAAAGATAAATTCCCCCAGACCGCGCTGTTCCGCGTGGAGGATCATTTCGGCTCCTGGCCTGAGGTGATGAAAACGCATTTTGCCAGCGGCGGTGAATTAGACAAATTGCTGGCGGCGGGGCGTAAGTAATGTTTGCCCTCTCGACTAAACGCGTGCTGCCGGGGTTTACCTTAAGCCTCGGAACCAGCCTGCTGTTCGTCTGCCTGATTTTGTTGTTGCCGCTCAGCGCGCTGGTGATGCAGCTTGCGCAGATGAGCTGGTCCCAGTACTGGGAAGTGGTCACCAACCCACAGGTCGTAGCGGCCTATAAAGTGACGCTGCTGTCGGCGTTTGTGGCCTCGCTTTTTAACGGCGTGTTTGGCCTGCTGATGGCGTGGATTTTAACCCGCTATCGTTTTCCGGGCCGCACGCTGCTCGACGCGTTAATGGATTTACCGTTCGCACTGCCGACGGCCGTTGCCGGTTTAACGCTGGCGTCACTTTTCTCTGTAAACGGTCTGTACGGCGAGTGGCTGGCGAAGTTTGACATCAAAGTGACCTATACCTGGCTCGGTATCGCGGTGGCGATGGCCTTTACCAGTATTCCGTTCGTGGTGCGTACCGTACAGCCGGTGCTGGAAGAGTTAGGCCCGGAATATGAAGAAGCGGCAGAAACGCTGGGGGCTACGCGCTGGCAGAGCTTCCGTAAAGTTGTCCTGCCTGAGCTTTCGCCGGCGCTGATGGCGGGAGTGGCGCTGTCGTTTACCCGTAGCCTCGGCGAGTTCGGTGCGGTCATTTTTATCGCCGGTAATATTGCGTGGAAAACGGAAGTGACGTCGCTGATGATTTTTATCCGTTTGCAGGAGTTTGATTACCCGGCAGCGAGCGCCATTGCCTCGGTCATTCTTGCCGCATCGTTGCTGCTGCTCTACACAATCAACACTCTGCAAAGTCGCTTTGGTCGACGTGTGGTAGGTCACTGATGGCGGAAGTTACTCAATTGAAGCGATACGATGCGCCCCGCATCAACTGGGGTAAATGGTTTTTGATTGGTACGGGCGTGCTGGTTTCTGCTCTCATCCTTGTGGTACCGACAATCTATATTTTCGTGCAGGCGTTCAGCAAAGGGATTATGCCCGCGCTGGAAAACCTGGCGGACCCGGATATGCTGCACGCCATCTGGCTGACGGTGCTGATTGCGCTGATCACCGTGCCGGTCAACCTGGTATTCGGTACGCTGCTGGCCTGGCTGGTGACGCGCTTTACCTTCCCGGGGCGTCAGATGCTGCTGACGCTGCTGGATATCCCGTTCGCCGTCTCACCGGTGGTGGCGGGTCTGGTCTATCTGCTCTTTTACGGCTCTAACGGCCCGCTGGGTGGCTGGCTGGATGAGCACAACCTGCAGGTAATGTTTGCCTGGCCGGGTATGGTGCTGGTGACTATCTTTGTAACCTGTCCGTTTGTGGTACGCGAACTGGTACCGGTGATGTTAAGCCAGGGGAGCAACGAAGACGAAGCGGCTGTGCTGCTGGGCGCGTCAGGCTGGCAGATGTTCCGCCGCGTCACGCTGCCGAATATTCGCTGGGCACTGCTCTATGGGGTGGTGCTGACCAACGCCCGCGCAATTGGCGAGTTTGGGGCGGTGTCGGTTGTATCCGGTTCCATTCGAGGTGAAACCCTGTCGCTGCCGTTACAGATTGAACTGCTGCAGCAGGACTACAACACCATCGGCTCCTTTACCGCCGCAGCGTTGCTGACGCTGATGGCTATTTTGACCCTGTTTTTGAAGAGTGTGGTGCAGTGGCGTTTAGAAAATCAGGAAAAACGTCAGCATCAGGAGGGAAATCATGAGCATTGAGATTGCCAATATTAAGAAGTCTTTTGGTCGCACCCAGGTGCTGAATGATATCTCGCTGGATATCCCTTCCGGACAAATGGTGGCGCTGCTGGGGCCGTCTGGCTCGGGTAAAACCACGCTGCTGCGTATCATCGCCGGTCTTGAACATCAGACCAGCGGACATATCCGTTTTCACGGCACCGACGTGAGCCGCCTGCATGCCCGCGATCGTAAAGTCGGCTTCGTGTTCCAGCATTACGCGCTGTTTCGCCACATGACGGTGTTCGACAACATTGCGTTTGGCCTGACCGTGCTGCCGCGTCGCGAACGCCCGGATGCGGCTACCATCAAAGCGAAAGTGACCAAACTGCTTGAAATGGTGCAGCTGGCCCACCTGGCTGACCGTTTCCCGGCGCAGCTTTCGGGCGGCCAGAAACAGCGTGTCGCACTGGCGCGCGCGCTGGCCGTGGAGCCACAAATACTGCTGCTTGATGAGCCGTTTGGCGCGCTGGATGCGCAGGTGCGTAAAGAGCTGCGCCGCTGGCTGCGTCAGCTGCATGAAGAGCTGAAATTCACCAGCGTCTTCGTCACCCACGACCAGGAAGAGGCGATGGAAGTCGCGGACCGCGTGGTGGTCATGAGCCAGGGGAACATCGAGCAGGTGGACGAGCCAGAGCAGCTCTGGCGTGAACCTGCCACCCGTTTTGTCCTGGAGTTTATGGGCGAAGTTAACCGTCTGCAGGGCACCGTACGCGGCGGACAATTCCACGTCGGGGCACACCGCTGGCCGCTGGGATACACGCCTGCCCATCAGGGGCCGGTGGACCTGTTCTTGCGCCCGTGGGAAGTGGACGTCAGCCGTCGTACCAGCCTCGATTCACCGCTGCCGGTGCAGGTGCTGGAAGCTAGCCCTAAAGGTCACTACACACAAATGGTGGTACAACCGCTGGGCTGGTATACCGAGCCGCTGACGGTGGTGATGCGCGATGAAGAGGCGCCACACCGGGGTGAACGCCTGTTTGTGGGGTTGCAGCATGCCCGTATTTATCACGGTAACCAGCGCATCGAGACGCGCGAGGATATTGCTCTGGCGGAGTCAGCCTGATAGGTTATTAGGATGTTTATCGCCCGGTGGCGCTGCGCTGACCGGGCCTACAGCTAAAACTGCGTCTTGTAGGCCGGGTAAGCGAAGCGCCACCCGGCTTTTTTATTGAGTAAAAATCGTGAATACACTCGAACACACCATTGGCAACACTCCACTGGTCAAGCTTCAGCGCATGGGGCCTGACAACGGCAGCGAAATCTGGGTCAAACTCGAAGGCAATAACCCGGCGGGGTCAGTCAAAGACCGCGCGGCGCTGTCGATGATTGTCCAGGCTGAGAAGCGCGGTGAAATTAAGCCAGGCGACGTGCTCATTGAGGCCACCAGCGGGAATACCGGCATTGCGCTGGCGATGATTGCCGCGCTGAAAGGCTACCGCATGAAGCTGCTGATGCCGGACAACATGAGTCAGGAGCGCCGCGCCGCGATGCGGGCTTACGGTGCTGAACTGATACTGGTGACCAAAGAGCAGGGGATGGAAGGGGCGCGCGACCTGGCGCTGGCGATGGCTGAGCGCGGTGAAGGCAAACTGCTGGATCAGTTCAATAATCCGGATAATCCCTACGCCCACTATACGACCACTGGCCCGGAAATCTGGCAACAAACCGACGGGCGTATCACCCATTTTGTCTCCAGCATGGGCACCACCGGCACCATCACCGGCGTGTCGCGTTTTCTGCGCGAGCAGGAAAAACCGGTCGCCATTGTCGGCCTGCAGCCGGAAGAGGGGAGCAGCATTCCGGGTATTCGTCGCTGGCCTGCGGAATACATGCCGGGCATTTTTAATGCTCAGCTGGTGGATCAGGTGCTGGATATTCATCAGCGCGAGGCGGAAAATACCATGCGCGAGCTGGCGGTACGCGAAGGCATCTTCTGCGGGGTTAGCTCGGGTGGCGCGGTAGCAGGTGCGATGCGTGTGGCGCAGGAGAACCCTGGTGCAGTGGTGGTGGCGATTATCTGCGACCGCGGCGATCGTTATCTGTCTACCGGCGTCTTTGGCGAAGAGAGTTATTCGCAGGGGGCGGGGATTTAAGCGTCATGGAGATGATTTTATTCCGGGATAAGACCCGGGCGCAGCAAACCGATATTGTTGCGGTGCAGTCGCAGGTGGTGTACGGCAGCGTGGGGAACAGCATTGCGGTACCCAATATTCGTACCCACCGGCTTAACGTGACCGCCGTGCCGACGGTGCTGTTCAGCAACACGCCGCACTATGACACCTTTTACGGCGGGGTGATCCCCGATGAGTGGTTCAGCGGCTACCTGAAGTCGCTGGAAGAGCGCGAGATCCTGCGCGAGCTTAAGGCGGTCACCACTGGCTACATGGGCAGCGCCAGCCAGATCGTTCTGCTGGCGCAGTGGCTGAAGGCGATCAAAGTGCAGCACCCGGAGCTGCTGGTGCTGGTTGACCCGGTGATCGGGGATATCGACAGCGGTATGTACGTTAAACCTGATATTCCTGAGGCGTATCGTGAGCATCTGCTGCCGCTGGCGCAGGGCATTACGCCCAACGTATTCGAACTGGAAGTGTTAAGCGGTAAACCGTGCCGCACGCCAGAGAGCGCCATCGCCGCTGCGCAGGGGCTGCTTTCCGATACGCTGAAATGGGTGGCGATAACCAGTGCGCCAGTGGCCGACGACCCGCAGAATATTCACGTCGTGCTGGTGAGTAAAGAGGGCGTTACCGTAAGCGCGCACCCGCGCGTCGAGACGGATCTGAAAGGAACGGGCGATCTGTTCTGTTCAGAACTGGTCAGCGGTATCGTGGGGGGGAAAACCGTTGCTGACGCCATACGCATGGCAGGCGATCGGGTGACTGACGTCATGATCTATACGCAGTCGAAAGGTTACGACGAGCTTATCCTCCCTGCATAAACAAAAATGGCGCCCGAAGGCGCCATTTTTCTGTGCGGCAAGAATTACTTCTTGATGCGGATAACCGGGGTTTCACCCACGGTGACGCTGCCAGACAGTTTGATCAGCTCTTTGATTTCGTCCATGTTGGAGATAACAACCGGCGTCAGGGTAGACTTGGCTTTTTCTTCCAGCAGTGGCAGATCGAATTCAATCACCGGGTCGCCAACTTTAACACGCTGGCCTTCTTCTGCGATACGTTTGAAGCCTTCGCCTTTCAGTTCAACGGTGTCGATACCGAAGTGAACGAACAGTTCGATACCGCTATCAGATTCGATAGAGAACGCATGGTTGGTTTCAAAAATTTTACCGATGGTGCCGTCAACTGGAGCAACCATTTTGTTGCCAGTTGGTTTGATAGCAATGCCATCACCAACGATTTTCTCAGCAAACACTACATCCGGCACGTCTTCGATGTTGACGATCTCGCCGGAGAGCGGAGCAACAATCTCAATAGTTCCGGAGTCTTTCTTATCATCAGAAACCAGAGATTTCAGTTTATCGAACAAACCCATGATCTTCTCCTAAGCAGTAATTTGGGCCGCATCTCGTGGATTAGCAGATTGTTTTTTCTTCAATGAACTTGTTAACCAGCGTCATTAACTCGTCCGTTGTCGGTTGAGCAAGAGCCTGCTCTGCTAACACCTTCGCATCTTCGAAGTTCGTGTTACGGATAATCTTCTTAATGCGCGGGATGGAAATGGCGCTCATAGAGAATTCGTCCAGACCCATACCCAGCAACAGAAGTGTAGCACGTTCGTCGCCTGCAAGCTCACCACACATGCCAGTCCATTTACCTTCTGCATGAGAAGCATCAATAACTTGCTTGATCAAGTTCAGTACGGACGGTGACATTGGCTGGTAGAGATGTGAAATCATATCATTACCACGGTCAACTGCCAGGGTGTACTGCGTTAAATCATTGGTGCCGATACTAAAGAAATCAACTTCTTTGGCTAAATGACGCGCAATGGTCGCGGCTGCTGGTGTTTCCACCATTACGCCGATCTCAATTGACTCGTCAAATGCTTTACCTTCGTCACGCAGTTCCTGTTTGTAGATCTCGATCTCTTTCTTCAGTGCACGCACTTCTTCAACAGAGATGATCATCGGGAACATAATGCGCAGCTTACCGAAAGCAGAGGCACGCAGAATCGCACGCACCTGGTCACGCAGGATCTCTTTACGATCCATGGCGATACGCACTGCACGCCAGCCCAGGAATGGGTTCTCTTCTTTCGGGAAGTTCATGTACGGCAGCTCTTTGTCGCCACCGATGTCCATGGTACGGACGATAACGGCCTGAGAGCCACAGGCTTCAGCCACCGCTTTGTACGCCGCAAACTGCTCTTCTTCAGTTGGCAGGGCGTCACGGTCCATGAACAGGAATTCAGTACGATACAGACCCACACCTTCCGCGCCGTTGCGCTCAGCGCCATCGACGTCGCGTACGGTACCGATGTTAGCGCACACTTCTACCTGATGGCCGTCCAGCGTGATGGCTGGCAGGTCTTTCAGTTTAGCGAGTTCCGCTTTCTCGGTGGCAACCTGCTCCTGAACGGTACGCAGTTGCTCGATCACATCGTTAGTTGGGTTGACGTAAACCACGTTGTTTACGGCATCCAGAATCAGATAGTCGTCGTTTTTCACCTGAGTGGTGACGTTACCGGTACCCACGATGGCAGGCAGTTCCAGAGAACGCGCCATGATTGAGGTGTGGGAGGTACGGCCACCGGCGTCGGTGATGAAACCCAGCACCTTGTTCAGGTTCAGCTGTGCGGTTTCAGACGGGGTCAGGTCAGCGGCAACCAGGATCACTTCGTCCTGAATCGCGCTCAGATCGATGATGGCCAGACCCAGAATGTTGCGCAGCAGGCGTTTACCAATGTCACGTACGTCAGCCGCACGCTCTTTCAGGTATTCATCGTCCAGCTCTTCCAGGGCAGATGCCTGACCTTCGATAACTTCATGCGCAGCCGCGTCGGCCGTCATGCCTTTATCTTTAATCAGGGCTATGATTTCCTGCTCCAGCTCCTCATCTTCGAGCAGCATGATGTGCCCTTCGAAGATAGCTTCTTTTTCTTCACCGAAAGTTTCGCCAGCTTTAGTTTTGATTGCTTCCAGTTGCGCAGATGCCTTGGCACGACCGCTCAGAAAACGTTCAACTTCCTGATCAACCTTGTCGGCAGAAATTTTTTTCCGGTCGATGACGATCTCGTCTTCTTTCAGCAGCAATGCTTTGCCGAAAGCGATACCCGGGGATGCTAAAATGCCTGAAATCATAACCCTACCTTACTTGTGACTGATATTTAAAAGAACCCGGAAACTTACTCGAGCTCAGCCATCAGTTTTACCAGATGCTCAACTGCTTTCTGCTCGTCTTCACCTTCAGCAGAGATAGTGACAACGGTGCCCTGAGTCAGGCCCAGAGTCTGCAGTTTGAACAGGCTTTTTGCGCTAGCGCTTTTGCCGTTGGAAGTCACAGTGATTTCAGAAGTGAAGCCTTTCGCTTCTTTAACAAACTGAGCAGCAGGGCGGGTGTGCAGACCGTTCGGAGCGGTAATGGTAACTTCTTGCTGGAACATTGTATTTCCCCAACTTATAGGTTTAGTGTTGTGGAACTAAAGTCTAGCCTGGCGACTGAACTTTAGCCTGTATTGTTAGCGCTGACGTTTCGATCGTCATTAAACATTATGCAGCGAAAGCAAGACTTGAACCAAATCATAAAATCGATTCAGCAAGGGTATTTCGTTCGCTGATTAATTTCACGCATCAAAATAATTGCTGGTTTAAATACCAGACCCAACGGGGTGAATCAATGCCAGGAGGGGTAAAACTTTGAAGCAGGCCACAAAAAAGCACCTAAAAAGGTGCTTTTTTACGCGTTATTAACATGCTGGCATTACTGTTGCAGTTCTTTCTCGGTAAACAGATCGGCAAACAGTGCAGTGCTTAAGTAACGCTCACCTGACGAAGGTAGGATAACCACAATATTCTTGTTGGTAAAGGACTCATCTTCCTGAAGTTTGAGCGCCGCCGCAACGGCAGCACCGGAAGAGATACCGGCCAGAATACCTTCTTCATCCATCAGGCGGCGTGCCGTCGAGATGGCTTCTTCGTTCGTGATCGTGACGACTTTATCGATAAGCTTCAGATCCAGGTTACCCGGAATAAAGCCTGCGCCGATACCCTGAATCTTGTGCGGGCCCGGTTTGAGCTCTTCACCCGCCAGCGCCTGGGTGATAACCGGCGAGTCGGTCGGCTCAACGGCCACGGTGATCAGGTCTTTTTTACCTTTCGTGCCTTTAATATAGCGTGACACACCGGTCAGCGTACCGCCGGTACCCACGCCGGAGATAAACACATCAACCTGGCCATCGGTATCTTCCCAGATTTCCGGGCCGGTGGTTTTTTCGTGAATTTCCGGGTTTGCCGGGTTGCTGAACTGCTGAAGCAGCAGGTATTTCGCCGGATCGCTGGCAACAATCTCTTCGGCTTTCTGAATGGCACC
The DNA here is from genome assembly GCF_049237765.1 of Enterobacter cloacae complex sp. SHL021. Taxonomy (NCBI): domain Bacteria; kingdom Pseudomonadati; phylum Pseudomonadota; class Gammaproteobacteria; order Enterobacterales; family Enterobacteriaceae; genus Enterobacter; species Enterobacter cloacae complex sp. SHL021. Next base: position 209,224 of record NZ_JBMKJG010000005.1, read on the forward strand.
TTTCATGCCCTTCGCGCCTTCGGTCAACACCAGGTTTGCACCCAGCGCTTTTAGCAGCTTGCGGCGTTCGATGCTCATGGTTTCAGGCATGGTCAGCGTCAGCTTATAGCCACGCGCCGCAGCCACATAGGCCAGCGCAATACCGGTGTTGCCGCTGGTAGGCTCTACCAGCTCTACGCCAGGCTTGAGCACGCCACGTTTTTCGGCATCCCAAATCATATTTGCACCGATACGGCATTTTACGCTGAAGCTCGGGTTGCGGGATTCGACCTTCGCCAGAATGCGTCCATTACCGATACGGTTCAGTCGAACCAGGGGCGTATGACCGATAGTCAGCGAGTTGTCTTCATAAATCTTACTCATGGCCTGTCCTTAACTGTATGAAATTGGGATACCGACCCAGCATACCTGCTAAGCAGGTAGGGGGAAGTAAGGAATTCGCATATCTATATACTGCAAGGAAATAATGGGGATCAGTATGGAATAAGGGATAGCATAAGCCATCCCTTGTTTACACATTTTTGCATTACTTCCATAACGCGTGCTTAGCACGGTAGCAGTCGACCCACATTGCCGTTGCGCCGCACACCGCAACGGGCATGATGAAAAGATTAAGGAAGGGGATCAAGGTGAACAGGCTGGTAAGCGCGCCAAACTGCATATTGGCCACTTTCTGCGTGCGCAGCGCGGTACGCATCTCTTTAAAGGGCACCTTGTGGTTATCAAAAGGGTAGTCGCAGTACTGAATAGCCAGCATCCAGGCGCTGAACAGGAACCACAGCACAGGCGCCACCGTCTGGCCGATACCGGGCACCAGATAAAGGAGAAGCAGTACAATTGCACGGGGGAGATACCAGGCGAATTTTTGCCATTCGCGCTTCATGATGCGCGGAATATCTTTCATGATCCCCAGTACGCCCGTGTCCGGTGGTGTGGCACCGGTCAGACGCGCTTCGAGCTGTTCCGCCAGCAGGCCGTTAAACGGCGCCGCAATCCAGTTGGCAATCGTTGAGAAGAAATAGCCGAACACCAACAGCACAGAAATCACCGCGAGTGGCCACAGCAGATAGCTCAGCCACTGCAGCCAGTCAGGTACATAACTCATCATGGCCGGGACCCAGCTTTCAAGCTTCGTGAAAAGCCACCAGAAGGCGCCGCCCATAAGAATAATGTTGATCAGCAAGGGCAGAATGACGAAACGTCGAATACCCGGCAGGGAGACCAGTTTCCAGCCCTGGGAAAAATACCAGACGCCGCTGCGTGGGGGAGAAGAAGATGTTGAAACCATAACCAGGCTGTACTCCTTTTTTCACAACCAGTGGAATTGCCCGCCTATATTATCCAGTTACGGACCAATGACCAGTTCGGAAATGTTCGAAAAAACAGCAAAAAGCACGATTTAGTTCATCTTTATGCTGTGAATGCTCTGCACACACTTGCACTTGACGTAAACGGCAAATACTCTTAGTGAGTAAATGTTTGCCGTGGTGGCAAGGTGTTAGAACAACAGAGAATATAATGATGCAGGATTTGCGTCTGATATTAATCATTGTTGGCGCGATCGCCATAATCGCTTTACTGGTACATGGTTTCTGGACCAGCCGTAAAGAGCGTTCTTCTATGTTTCGCGATCGCCCACTGAAGCGCATGAAGTCCAGTCGTGACGACGATGACAGTGAATATGACATCGACGATCGCGATGACGACGGCGTGGGTGAAGTTCGTGTTCATCGGGTCAATACTGCGCCCGGCGCGGCTCATGGGGAGCATGAAGCCCCCCGTACTGCGCAGCACCAGTATCAACCGCCGTATGCTTCTGCACAGCCGCGCCAGCCTGCGCCGCAGCCTGTGGAAGAGCCGGTGCGTCAGCCGCCGCAGCAGCCTGTTCAACAGCAGCCAGCTGCGCCGCAGCCGGTTCCACAGCAACCCGTGCAGCAGCCTGTACAACCGCAGCCTGCTCAGCCGGTACAGCAACCGCCGCAACAGCCTGTTCAGGCGCAGCCTGCACCACAGCCAGCCCCGGCACCGCAGGTTGAGCCAGAGCCCGTTGTAGAGCCAGAACCGGTTGTTGAAAAACCGCAGCGTAAAGAAGCGGTGATCATCATGAACGTGGCCGCCCATCACGGCAGCCATCTGAACGGTGACGTGCTGCTTAACAGTATTCAACAGGCTGGCTTCAAGTTTGGCGACATGAATATTTTCCATCGCCACCTGAGCCCGGACGGTAGCGGCCCGGCGTTGTTTAGCCTGGCCAACATGGTTAACCCTGGCACCTTCGACCCTGAAATGACGGGCGATTTCGTGACGCCGGGCGTGACGATCTTTATGCAGGTTCCGTCATACGGTGATGAACTGCAAAACTTTAAGCTGATGCTGCAGTCCGCTCAGCACATCGCTGACGAAGTGGGTGGTGTGGTACTCGACGACCAGCGTCGCATGATGACGCCGCAGAAACTGCGCGAGTATCAGGACCGCATCCGCGAAGTTAAGGAAGCCAACGCGTAATCGACGCGTTTTCTTCAACTCCTCCTCAACCCCCGCCTGTCGGGGGTTTTTTCTCATTGATGGTGCGATATGGACTCAATCGAACAACAAATCACTGAACTGCGAACCACGCTTCGCCATCATGAATATCTTTATCATGTGATGGACGCACCGGAAGTGCCGGATGCGGAGTACGATCGCCTGATGCGTGAACTGCGCGATTTAGAGGCGCAGCACCCGGAGTTGATCACCCCGGACTCCCCAACCCAACGTGTCGGCGCTGAGCCGCTAGGTGCGTTCAGCCAGGTACGTCATGAAGTGCCGATGCTCTCTCTGGATAACGTCTTCGATGAAGAGAGCTTTCTCGCTTTTAATAAGCGTGTGCAGGATCGACTCAAAAGCAGCGACGCCCTGACCTGGTGCTGTGAGCTGAAGCTGGATGGCCTGGCCGTCAGCATCCTCTACGAAAACGGCGTGCTGGTCCGTGCCGCAACGCGCGGTGATGGCTCCACCGGGGAAGACATCACCACCAACGTGCGTACCATCCGCGCGATCCCGCTGAAGTTGCACGGCGACAATATTCCTGCTCGTCTGGAAGTGCGCGGTGAAGTTTTCCTGCCGCAGGCGGGCTTCGAGAAAATCAACGAAGAGGCGCGTCGCACCGGTGGGAAGGTATTTGCGAACCCGCGCAACGCGGCGGCAGGCTCTTTACGCCAGCTGGACCCGCGTATTACCGCGAAGCGACCGCTTACTTTCTTCTGCTATGGCGTCGGTATTCTGGAAGGAGGGGAGCTGCCGGACACCCACCTCGGGCGTTTGCTGCAGTTTAAAGCGTGGGGCTTGCCGGTCAGCAACCGCGTGCAGCTTTGCGACTCACCGGAGGCGGTTCTTGCGTTTTATCGCAAGGTTGAAGAAGACCGCCCGACGCTCGGTTTTGATATCGATGGTGTGGTGATCAAGGTTAACTCGCTTGCGCTTCAGGAACAGCTAGGCTTTGTGGCGCGAGCACCGCGCTGGGCTGTGGCGTTTAAATTCCCGGCCCAGGAGCAGATGACCTTTGTCCGCGATGTGGAGTTCCAGGTGGGTCGTACGGGAGCCATCACGCCGGTTGCACGTCTGGAGCCAGTGCACGTGGCCGGTGTGCTGGTGAGCAACGCCACGCTGCATAACGCGGATGAAATCGATCGTCTTGGCCTGCGTATTGGTGACAAAGTGGTGATTCGCCGGGCGGGAGATGTGATCCCGCAGGTCGTCAACGTGGTTCAGTCAGAGCGCCCTGATGATACGCGCGCCATCGTGTTTCCGACGCATTGCCCGGTATGTGGCTCAGACGTAGAGCGTGTGGAAGGCGAAGCGGTGGCTCGCTGTACCGGGGGATTAATCTGTGGCGCGCAGCGTAAAGAGTCACTCAAGCATTTCGTTTCCCGACGGGCAATGGACGTTGACGGCATGGGCGACAAAATTATCGATCAGCTGGTTGAGAAAGAGTATGTCCATACGCCTGCGGATCTTTTCAAACTGACGGCGGGTAAGCTGACCGGTCTTGACCGCATGGGGCCGAAGTCGGCTCAGAATGTGGTGAATGCGCTGGAAGCCGCCAAAGAGACCACGTTTGCCCGTTTCCTCTATGCGCTTGGTATTCGTGAGGTGGGTGAAGCCACCGCTGCAGGTCTGGCGGCGTACTTTGGCACGCTGGACGCGCTGGAGAAAGCGAGCATTGAGGAGCTGCAAAAAGTGCCTGATGTTGGCATTGTGGTGGCCACGCACGTCTTTAACTTCTTTGCCGAAGAGAGCAACCGCGACGTCATCGGAAAACTGCTGGAGCAGGGCATTAAATGGCCTGCGCCGGTCGTCGTCAATGCCGAAGAGATCGACAGCCCGTTTGCCGGTAAAACGGTAGTACTGACCGGCAGTCTCAGCCAGCTTTCACGGGATGATGCGAAGGCGCGTCTGGTGGCACTGGGGGCAAAAGTGGCGGGCAGCGTGTCGAAGAAAACGGATCTGGTGATCGCCGGGGAAGCCGCCGGTTCCAAGCTTGCAAAAGCGCAGGAGCTCGGGATTGAGGTAATCGATGAAGCAGAAATGATGCGTCTGCTGGGAGAGTAACGTGGAAAAAGAGCAGCTCGTCGAGATCGCCAATACGGAGATGCCGTTCGGTAAATATAAGGGCCGCAGGCTGATTGATTTGCCGGAAGAGTACCTTCTGTGGTTTGCCCGAAAGGATGAATTCCCGGCGGGACGACTGGGTGAGCTGATGGCCATCACGCTACTGATTAAAACCGAGGGGCTGACCCAGCTGGTTCAGCCCCTGAAACGTCCTTAAGCCTTCGCGGCGCGGGTCTCTTCCTGCGCCAGTTTTTCCGTCTGACGCTTGTAACGACGCGCCAGTACCGCACAGACCATCAGCTGGATCTGATGGAAAATCATCAGCGGCAGTACCATCATCCCAATCACTGAGGTCGGGAACAGAATGTTGGCCATCGGGATGCCGTTTGCCAGGCTTTTCTTCGAGCCGCAGAACACAATGGTGATTTCGTCTGCTTTGTTGAAGCCGCACTTGCGTGCCACAAAGACGTTTACCGCAATGACAATCGCCAGCAGGACGATACTGACCACTACGATAAATAGCAGCGAGCCTGCGCCCACCTTATGCCAGATACCATTCACCACGGCTTCGCTGAAGGCGGAGTAAACCACCAGCAGGATCGACGTCTGATCGGTTTTTGAGATCCATTTCTTGTGCTTCGCCACAAACGCCCCCGTCCACGGACGAGAAAGATGACCAAGGACAAATGGCAGAAGCAGCTGCAGACAGATTTTCCCTACCTGCTCCAGATTACCGCCTGCACCGTGCATATTCATCAGCAGGCCAACCAGCAGCGGCGAGACGAAAATCCCTAACAGGCTTGATGCCGATGCCGAGCAGACAGCGGCCGCGACGTTGCCGCCTGCCAGCGAAGTAAAGGCAATCGCGGACTGGACGGTGGCTGGCAAAATACAGAGGTAGAGGAAACCGGTATAGAGCGCCGGGTCAACATTGACCGGAGCCCACCACGCAAACAGCACGCCGAGTATTGGGAAAAGAATAAAGGTGCTGCACATGACCCACAGGTGGAGTCGCCAGTGGCTTCCCCCTGCGATAATGGCTTCGCGGGAGAGTTTGGCGCCGTGCATAAAGAACAGCAGCGCGATGGCCGCGGTGGTGAGTCCTTCAAAGAATGGCACAAAACCGCCGCGCGCGGGGAAGAAGGAGGCCAGTAAAACGGTGACGACCAGGGTAAGTGTAAACGGATCAAGAATACGAAATAGTTTCATAATGACTCCTGAAAACAGATGTCGCTATTGTGCTTTGTTCCCTTTGAGAAATAAAATTGATTTATTGCATCTATTCATGAATTAAACAGATGAATTATTCCTTACGTCAGCTTCGCGTTTTTGTCACCGTGGCCCATGCCCGCAGCTTCAGCCGGGCAGGGGAGATCATTGGCCTGAGCCAGTCGGCCGTCAGCCACAGTGTGAAAGAACTAGAACTCCAGACAGGTGTGCGTCTACTCGACCGCACCACGCGTGAAGTGGTATTAACCGAAGCCGGACAGCAGCTGGCACTGCGACTGGAGCGGTTACTGGATGAACTGAACAGCACGCTCAGGGATGTCGGGAGACTGGGGCAGCAGCTTTCTGGCACCGTACGGGTGGCAGCAAGCCAGACGATTTCGGCGCATCTTATTCCGCAGTGTATTGCTGAGGGTAACCAGCGCTATCCGGATATCGATTTTGTGCTGCACGACAGGCCGCAACAGTGGGTGCTGGAGAGCATCCGCCAGGGCGATGTGGATTTTGGCATCGTCATCGATCCCGGCCAGGTGAGTGACCTGGAGTGTGAGATTGTGCTTTCTGAGCCTTTTTTGCTGCTCTGTCGGGACGACGATCCGCTGGCAATGCTGCCTCATGTCAGCTGGCAGACGCTGCAGGGCGCGAAACTGGTATTACAGGATTATGCATCGGGCAGCCGTCCATTGATTGACTCCGCGCTGAATGCTCAGGGGGTAAAAGCAACCATCGTGCAGGAGATTGGTCACCCGGCTACGCTGTTTCCTATGGTTGAGGCAGGCATTGGGATCAGCGTATTGCCTGCCCTGGCGCTGCCGTTGCCACAGGGGAGCCGGCTGGCTGTAAGACGGTTGACCCCGGTGGTTGACAGAAAGCTGATGCTGGTTCGACGAAAAAATCGTTCTCTTTCGGGGGCGGCACAGGCTATCTGGGAAGTGGTGCGTATCCAGGCGCAACGGTTAACCGAAGCCCGCATACGCGACCCACTGTTTAATGCTGCAGATGATTAGATGTAAATATCGATCTGATTGACATCTGATGGGTTGTTTACCCCTTCCACTTTGCCCTGCTTCTGGTCTTGTTTCTTCTGGGCCTCTTCCGCCTGCTGGCGCAATAGTTGTGCAAGCTGTGTCTGCAGCACTTTAAGCTGTGCCTGAATGAGCTCCTGCTGTTTTTTCTTCTCTTCCGGGCTGCCGGCACTCTCTGGCAGCTCTTTTAGCTGTTGAGTCAGTTTGGTGATTTGCTCCGTAATGCGGCTGATTTGGGCAGCAATATCGTTGCCACTGGAAGCACTCCCACCACTGTTACTGGTTTGAATAGGGTGGGTTGATGTCTGAATGGTCGTCATAGTCTTTCCTCTTACCATAAAACAGAGATATCGGCACCGATGGTGGGAGCTTGAGGAAAACTGCTATATCTGGCAGGGCGTTAGGCTGGCTGGAGCGGCTACAGGAAGTTTCTGTGCAAAAGATTCGAACCGTCCATATCGCAGATAGCAAAAAAGCGCCTTTAGGGCGCTTTTTTACATTGGTGGGTCGTGCAGGATTCGAACCTGCGACCAATTGATTAAAAGTCAACTGCTCTACCAACTGAGCTAACGACCCGAAATGGTGGGCGATGACGGGCTCGAACCGCCGACCCCCTCCGTGTAAAGGAGATGCTCTACCAACTGAGCTAATCGCCCATTTCGGAACTGCTGCGATAAGGTGAGAATGGTGGGCGATGACGGGCTCGAACCGCCGACCCCCTCCGTGTAAAGGAGATGCTCTACCAACTGAGCTAATCGCCCAATCTCAATTCTTATCTACACTGCGAGTCTACGTGAAGTAGATGGTGGGTGATGACGGGCTCGAACCGCCGACCCCCTCCGTGTAAAGGAGATGCTCTACCAACTGAGCTAATCACCCCCGCTGTGTGGAGTCGCATTATAGGGAGAGTTGAAAATGAGTCAACGCATTTTCTAAAGTTTTTATTCGTTCGTCGTAAAATTAAACAAAACGATCGTGAAATGGGCTGTGGCGCATGATTTCTAAACAAAAACAGCAAACTCGGTCACGATAAAGGGATCGACATTGAGGAATCGCCGCACAGTGATAGAATATTGCCCATCGTTTTTTCCCCAGGATTTGCCGATTGCCGGCATCTTTATAACGTAAGGCCATTTCATGAAAATCAAAACTCGCTTCGCGCCCAGCCCGACAGGCTACCTGCACGTCGGTGGTGCACGTACTGCTCTCTATTCCTGGCTTTTTGCACGCCACAACAAAGGTGAGTTCGTGCTGCGTATTGAAGACACCGATCTCGAGCGCTCCACGCCGGAAGCAATTGAAGCCATTATGGATGGGATGAACTGGCTGAATCTGCAGTGGGATGAAGGTCCTTACTTCCAGACCAAACGTTTTGACCGTTATAACGCGGTAATTGACGAGATGCTGGTCGCGGGTACGGCATACAAATGCTATTGCTCTAAAGAGCGCCTGGATGCGCTACGTGAAGAGCAGATGGCGAACGGCGAAAAGCCGCGTTACGACGGCCGCTGCCGCCATGACCACAGCGAGCATGCCGCTGATGAACCTTGCGTGGTGCGTTTTGCTAACCCACAGGACGGCTCTGTTATTTTTGACGACCAGATCCGTGGCCCAATCGAATTCAGCAACCAGGAGCTGGACGATCTGATCATCCGCCGTACCGACGGTTCTCCAACCTATAACTTCTGCGTGGTGGTTGACGACTGGGACATGGAAATCACCCACGTTATCCGTGGCGAAGACCATATCAATAACACCCCGCGCCAGATCAACATCCTGAAAGCGTTAAATGCCCCTGTTCCGGTCTATGCGCACGTTTCAATGATCAACGGTGACGACGGTAAAAAGCTGTCTAAACGTCACGGTGCGGTCAGCGTTATGCAGTATCGCGACGACGGCTATCTGCCGGAAGCGCTGCTGAACTACCTGGTGCGTCTGGGCTGGGCTCATGGCGATCAGGAAATTTTCAGCCGCGAAGAGATGATCGATCTGTTCTCTCTGAACTCTGTGAGCAAATCCGCCAGTGCGTTCAACACTGACAAGCTGCTGTGGCTGAACCACCACTACATCAATACCATGCCGCCGGAATATGTGGCGACTTACCTGCAGTGGCACATTGAGCAGGCCAATATTGATACCCGTACTGGCCCTGAGCTGGCGGACCTGGTGAAACTGCTCGGCGAGCGTTGCAAGACGCTGAAAGAGATCGCCGAAAGCTGCCGCTATTTCTATGAAGAGTTTGATGAGTTCGATGCGGATGCCGCGAAGAAACATCTGCGTCCTGTTGCGCGTCAGCCGCTGGAAGTGGTACGTGACAAACTGGCGGCCCTCACTGAGTGGACCGCAGAGAATGTGCATCATGCGATTCAGGCTACCGCTGACGAACTGGAAGTCGGTATGGGTAAAGTAGGTATGCCACTGCGCGTAGCGGTGACCGGTGCGGGTCAGTCTCCGGCGCTGGATGTTACCGTTCACGCGATCGGTAAGTCTCGCAGCGTGGCGCGCATTAACAAGGCTCTGGGATTTATTGCTGAACGTGAAAACCAGCAGTAAAACAGCCTGAGAAGCAAAAACGGCAGGGTAACCTGCCGTTTTTTTATGCGTGTAATTCAGCAATACCCAGGCGCGTAAGAAAACCGCTGATGCCTTCGCGTTTTAGCAACACGTGCAGTCGTTCCTGTTCCAGCTGCGTCATGTTTTCAAGCGTGTCGACAATCTGCACGAGCAGATTCGACGACGCAGGATCGCCATAGGGCATCGTTGCTTCTGCCAGGTGGTAAACCGCCTGACGGTTGCGAATGGCCGGGAGGTTCATGATATGCTCCTTCACCCGAGTATCAATATGGATCAGCCGCGCTCGTCCCCCTTTCACGCCATTGATCCCTTCGGTTTTCCAGCCCTGCTGACGAATCCAGCGGTTAACGGTTTGCCGGGCAACACCCAGGCTGTTCGCCAGCTCTTCCGTGGTCATTTTGCTGCGTAATCTTTTCATATCAGTTATGGTCGCGAATCCCTAAACGTTGCAACAATCCGGTAATCCCTTCCCGCAGTAACAGCGATGTCATCTGCTTTTGCTCTTCCGGCGTCATTTCATTCGCCAGCGTCAGAAGTAATGTGTGCAGAGAACCGTTTTGCAACGCATTTTCCGGCATATCTGCGGTTTCCGTTGCCCGGCGCGCGCTGCGGATAAAGTCACGCACTTTCTCGTTCACATGTACCAGGCGCGCTTTCCCGCCCTGAACTCCCGGTTTTGGCGATGTAATCCAACCCTCTTTGCGTACCCATTTATTGATGGTCTGGCGGCTATAGCCAGTGAGGAGGGCTAACTCTTCTGGCGTCATTCGTTCCTTGATCATACAATTTCCTGAATATTTGTGGGGTCAATTAACGGTTCATTTTATAGCACCGTTTTAGGTGAAAACGTGACAGGCTTAACTCCTGACTGCGAGGCGGCTCGCAAAGTGGTTCATTTGCATGATTTTTCGGCGATTGAACGGCAGTGAATGATTTTGCCGTTGACACTCCGCAGCGGAATTCATATTATGCCGCCCGTCAACATGACAGCTTTACGATGGGGCTATAGCTCAGCTGGGAGAGCGCTTGCATGGCATGCAAGAGGTCAGCGGTTCGATCCCGCTTAGCTCCACCAAACTCTGAACCCAACAGAGTAGGGTAAGTAAAGTAACATGTGGGGCTATAGCTCAGCTGGGAGAGCGCTTGCATGGCATGCAAGAGGTCAGCGGTTCGATCCCGCTTAGCTCCACCAAAATTTGAACCCTCGTCGAAAGACGGGGGTTTTTTTATGTCTTTGTAACGACCTTCACCCTCTTTTGTTGCCAAATTAGCAGCGTTCCTATACCTCGCCTCAATCCAAATCAATAAACGAGTCTATAAATGGACTTCAACTTGATTCGAGCAATTAATAAACCTATTATCCGTCCGGCCAATAATTTGCATGGTAAAACAGATTATCCAACTTAATGAATAGAAAAACTTACAATAATGTAAAGATATTTATGATTGCTCTGGCGCTGTGTTTGATTACGGTGCCCTTTTCCCGTTATATCTCTCCACGCGCTATAGTAAATGGTCATGATGTTTATCTGGCATGGCTGCCGTTAAGCGTTATGCTGGCCGTGATTTTGTTATTTGGGCGTCGGGCAATCATTCCCATTCTTTTAAGTTTCACTATTGCTAACATCTACAATATTAATTTAGCACCACTACAATATTTAGTATTATTGATCTGTCAGACGTTTTCTGTTTTTGCTGCCTGTGGCGTCCTGCGCCTTGTGCTGGGCAAGCGCTGGCGTCACTGCGTGCCGAACAAACACATTGGGCAACGTATATTCTGGCTGGGCTTTATGGTGCCGATAGGCATTAAAGGGTTGATGTATCTGGCTGGCTTTTTATTTGATTTTCCCGTGACTATCTCAACATTCTTTGGCGAAGGCACCGTAATTTATAACATCGTTGATATTCAAAGCTTGATATGCGCAGCGTTGATTTTCACCATGATGTTCTATTATCCATTAAGAATGATAATTAATCCCCGCTATGTCAGAACCTTCTGGCTGCGGAGCGTGAAGCCAGTGTTTTTTCATAAAAAATCTTTGTATGTATTCATCTGGCTGGCTTTTTTAATTTTCACCCTTGCCGTGTTATGTGCGCCATTTGAGTCACCGGTTATTGCTGGCTATTTAATGCCAGTCATTTTTATTCTCTTTACGCTAGGTATCAGTCGCCTCAGCTATGCGCTCATCTCTTTACTGTGGGCGGCATCCGCTCTGCTGCTGTTGACCTATAACTACAACTTCCTTAATGGCGTCGAATCTGGGCATTCACTCTCCTTTATCCTGTCTGTGCTGATCTCTTTCGCTATCTGTCTGCTTTACATGTCGCGGCTCTACCAGCGAAGCAACTGGTTGAAGCAGGACTGGCAGGACAGGGCGCTGACCGACCCGCTGACTGGTTTACCGAATATTCGGGCGCTGGAGGAGTTTCTTCAGGCTCAGCCGGATGCAAAAATCTGCTGCCTGCGGATGGACAACCTGGAATTTTTAAGCCGCCACTACGGCATTCTTATGCGGGTGCATTGCAAACGTAGGGTAACCACCTCCCTGCAGCCGCTGTTGCAGAAAGATGAGAAGCTCTTCCAGTTGCCAGGCAGCGAGCTGGTCATTGTATTGCTGGGGCCTGAAACCGCTGAACGGCTGCAGCATATGGTCGATCAATTAAACAGCCGAAAAATTTACTGGAACAACACGGGGCTGGATATCGAGTTTGGCGCATCCTGGGGAATGGTTGAAAACGGCGAGAACTTGCACCATACGCTGGGCCAACTGAGCTGGCTTGCCGAGCAGTCATGCGGAGCGCATAACGTACTCGCGCTCACCAATAGCCTGGAGGCCGCGTCGGGGCAAACCACAGAACGGGTGCTGATGTTAGCGCGTATCAAACATGCCCTGGATGCCGGTCAGTTTCATTTATATGCCCAGCCAATCCAAAAAGCGGACGGCAGCGGTTATTACGAAATACTGGCGCGCATGGAAAGCGAGGGAGAGATTATCACGCCTGACCGCTTCATCCCGCTGATTGCCCAGTTTAACCTGAGCCACCGGTTTGATATGTGCGTGCTGGAAAAACTGCTGTTGTGGTTGCGCGATCATCCTGCGTCGCAGGGTGGCACTCGCTTTTCTGTCAATCTGATGCCTCTGACGCTGATGCAAAAAGAGGTGGCTACCGAGATTAGCGCGTTGTTCGAACACTATGGTATCGCGCCGCAGGACGTTGTCCTTGAGATCACGGAAGAGCAGGCCTTCTCGAACTCTGGCAGCAGTATCAAAAACCTTCAGCAGCTACGGGATCGTGGGTTCCGTATCGCGATTGATGATTTTGGTACCGGCTATGCCAACTACGAACGACTCAGACGCCTTCAGGCGGATATCATTAAAATAGATGGCTGCTTTGTTAAAGATATCTGTACCGACGACATGGACGCGATGATTGTGCAGTCGATTTGTAATCTGGCAAAAACCAAATCACTGAGTGTGGTGGCAGAATATGTGGAGACGCCGGCGCAACGCGACATGCTTCTGCGTTTTGGTGTGGATTACCTGCAGGGATACCTGATAGGCAAACCGACGCCGCTTGACGCACTGCAGGCATAAAAAAACCGGGAGCCAGGCTCCCGGTTCTTATATAACGTGACGGGTTACAGTACCAGTGCTGCGATAGATGCTGACAGTACGCTCACCAGCGTTGAGCCGTAAACCAGTTTCAGACCGAAGCGAGAAACAACGTTACCCTGTTCTTCGTTCAGACCTTTAATCGCACCGGCGATGATACCGATGGACGAGAAGTTCGCGAAGGAAACCAGGAACACGGACAGGATGCCTTCCGCACGTGGAGAGAGCGTGCTGGCGATTTTCTGCAGATCCATCATTGCAACGAATTCGTTAGAAACCAGTTTGGTCGCCATGATACTGCCAACCTGCAGCGCTTCGTGAGCAGGGACACCCATCACCCAGGCAACAGGGTAGAAGATGTAGCCCAGGATGCCCTGGAAGGAGATGCCCAGAACTGCGGCGAACAGGGCGTTCAGGGCAGAGATCAGGGCGATGAAGCCGATCAGCATCGCGGCAACGATAATCGCCACTTTAAAGCCCGCCAGAATATATTCACCCAGCATTTCGAAGAAGCTCTGACCTTCGTGCAGATTTGCCATCTGCAGGTTCTCTTCGCCTTCCTCAACACGGTATGGGTTGATCAGTGACAGCACGATAAAGGTACTGAACATATTCAGCACCAGAGCAGCAACCACATATTTTGGTTCCAGCATGGTCATATACGCGCCCACGATAGACATGGAAACGGTGGACATTGCTGTTGCGGCCATGGTGTACATACGGTTACGGGACATCTTGCCGAGAATATCTTTATACGCGATAAAGTTCTCTGACTGGCCCAGAATCAGGGAGCTGACGGCGTTGAATGATTCCAGCTTACCCATACCGTTAACTTTGGACAGTACGGTACCAATGGCGCGGATCACAATCGGCAGAACACGGATGTGTTGCAGAATACCAATCAGCGCAGAGATGAAGACGATTGGGCAAAGTACTTTCAGGAAGAAGAACGCCAGCCCTTCGTCGTTCATTTTACCGAAGACAAAGTTCGTCCCTTCGTTGGCGAATCCGAGCAGTTTTTCGAACATTTCGGAGAAGCCTTTTACGAAGCCAAGCCCCACGTTGGAGTTCAGGAAGAACCACGCGAGCAAAACTTCAATAACGAGAAGCTGAACAACAAAGCGAATGCGGATTTTTTTACGGTCATGGCTGACCAGCAACGCAAGCGCAGTAACGACAACGAGTGCCAGGACAAAGTGAAGGACGCGGTCCATATTTGCTCCAAATATGAGGCAGGTTTAATTTTCGTGCACATTCTATGTAACAACCGAAAAGAAAACGAGATCAAGGACACACTATAGTTACATCCTGTGACGAGTCTCAAAAATAGTGATCCACAATACATTTTTGTTATGTTAGGTAAATGAGTGAAAAGTTAAGTTTGTGTGCTAGTCTTCACAAAAGAGCGCGCGATTTCGGTTTCTGTTAGAGCGCCCCCGCTTACCCGCCTGTCTATCGTTCAAAGCTATCAGAGAAATCACTGCAACCGTTACAAATGATCTTGATAATCATTCTCATTTTGATAGCATTAAACATAGCAAAGGCTATATTTCAGAGGCAGAAATGACAAACAGTCGCGTAGAGGGTAGCAGTGGCAGAGCAGCGCGCAAGTTGCGGTTCGCATTAATGGGACCTGCGTTCATCGCTGCCATTGGCTATATCGATCCAGGCAATTTTGCGACCAATATTCAGGCCGGGGCCAGCTTTGGCTATAAGCTTCTGTGGGTGGTTGTCTGGGCTAACCTGATGGCTATGCTGATTCAGATGCTCTCCGCGAAACTGGGTATTGCCACCGGTAAAAACCTGGCGGAACAGATTCGCGATCATTACCCGCGCCCGGCGGTATGGTTGTACTGGATCCAGGCGGAAATCATTGCGATGGCAACCGATCTCGCCGAATTCATTGGTGCGGCAATTGGTTTCAAGCTGATCCTTGGCGTATCGCTGCTGCAGGGGGCGGTGCTTACCGGCATTGCCACCTTCCTTATTCTGATGCTGCAGCGTCGGGGGCAAAAACCGCTGGAAAAAGTCATCGGCGGCCTGCTGCTGTTTGTCGCTGCGGCCTATATTGTCGAATTGATTTTCTCGCAGCCTAACCTGGCGCAGCTCGGTAAAGGGATGGTGATCCCAAGCCTGCCAACCTCTGAAGCGGTGTTCCTCGCCGCCGGGGTGCTGGGGGCGACCATCATGCCACATGTGATTTACCTTCACTCCTCGTTAACCCAGCACCTGCACGGGGGGACGCGCAAAGAACGCTATTCGGCAACCAAATGGGATGTGGCTATCGCCATGACGATTGCCGGTTTTGTGAATCTGGCGATGATGGCAACCGCTGCCGCTGCGTTCCACTTTAACGGACACACTGGCATTGCCGATCTCGATCAGGCCTATCTGACGCTGGAGCCGTTACTGAGCCATGCGGCTGCGACCATATTTGGCTTAAGCCTGGTGGCGGCAGGTCTCTCCTCTACGGTGGTAGGAACACTGGCCGGGCAGGTGGTCATGCAGGGGTTCGTCCGCTTCCATATACCGCTGTGGGTACGTCGCACCGTCACAATGTTGCCGTCATTTGTGGTGATCCTGATGGGGCTGGACCCAACACGCATTCTGGTCATGAGCCAGGTGCTGCTGAGCTTCGGGATCGCACTTGCGCTGGTGCCGCTGCTGATCTTTACCAGCAACAAACATCTGATGGGCGAACTGGTTAACACCACGCTGGTGAAACGGACCGGATGGGTCATCGTGGTTGTGGTAGTGGCGCTGAACCTGTGGTTACTGATAGGCACGGCATTGGGGTTATAAAAGAAAAAGGAGCCGGGAGGCTCCTTTTTTAGATTAGTGACGACCGTGGCCGTGACCATGTCCACCGCGACCTTTACCGCCGCGATCCCAGCCGCCACGGCGGTCATCACGGTCGTTCCAGCCTTCGCGATAACCACGCTCGTAGGCGTTGTTTTTGTACCAGCCGCGGTGCAAACCATTATCATGTTTCCACCAGCGGTCGCCGCGCCACTCATAGTGACGGTGCCAGTAGTCACGGTCGCGCCAGTAGCCACCGTCCCAGTATCTGCCGTAGTCGTCACGATCGCCAATTTGTAATTTTACTGATGGCAACAGGGTGATTTCGCCAGCAGTGGCGACCAGCGGGGCCGAAGCCAGTAATACCGCTGCAAGAATCAGTGACCTGAACATACTCTTCTCCTTCACGATCGGGGCCTTAGGGGGCCTGTTAACGCAATTTTACGAGTTGGGAAAGCCTCGTTTCATCGCCTCAACTCCGAATTCAGACGTGATAGCACTTTTTGCTAAAACAGGATTTATTTTGAGCTATTCAGGATCCCGTCAATGGTGGCAAGCTCTTCCGCCGTGAAATGGCGGTTCTCCAGCATGCCCACTGCATCGTCTATTTGCCCGGTTTTACTGGCGCCAATCAGTACGGAAGTTACCGCCTCGTGGCGCAAAATCCAGGCCAGCGCCATCTGAGACAGCTTCTGTCCCCGGCTTTCTGCCAGCGCGTTCAGTCTTCTGACTTTTTCCAGTTTCTCCTGGGTTATCTGATCCGGGTTCAGGAACTTACTCCCGCTCGCGGCACGGGAGTCTGCCGGAATGCCGTTCAGATAACGATCGGTCAGTTGACCACCCGCCAGCGGCGAGAATGGAATGCAGCCGACACCTTTTTCCTGCAAAACGTCCAGCAAGCCCGCTTCCGGAGCACGTTCAAACATTGAATATTTCGGCTGATGGATCAGACACGGCGTGCCGAGGTCATGGAGTATGTCGATAGCCTGCCGTGCAAGCTCGGCCGGGTAATTGGACAAACCGACATACAGGGCTTTCCCCTGACGCACCAGATGGTCAAGCGCTTTCATTGTCTCCTGCAGCGGCGTTTCCGGGTCAGGACGGTGGTGATAGAAGATATCAACATACTCCAGCCCCATACGTTTCAGACTTTGATTCAGGCTTGCGATGAGATATTTGCGCGATCCCCAGTCACCGTAAGGGCCGTCCCACATGGTATAGCCCGCTTTCGTCGAGATGATCAGCTCATCGCGCCACGGCAGAAAATCTTCCTGCAAAATGCGGCCGAAATTGCGCTCGGCGGAACCGGGAGGCGGACCATAGTTATTGGCAAGGTCGAAGTGTGTAATACCAAGATCAAACGCGCGCTGTAAAAGTTGACGGCTGTTTTCGATAAGCGTGGCGTCACCGAAGTTGTGCCAGAGCCCAAGAGAGACGGCGGGTAATTTAACGCCACTTTGCCCACAGCGACGATACAGCATTGTCTGATAACGGTTTTTATCTGGCTGATAGTGCATTCTCATGACCTCTGGCGCTAAAAAGTAAGAACAGTGTATGCGTTTACACTGATGTGAAAAAACAGAGCATAGCGCAGCCTTTTTTGTAAAGCATTCTTTCCATACTCTTCTTTCTGCCATTTCTGGACAGCCATCACGCTTATTTAATACTCAAAGTGAGGTCAACGTCAGAAGGACACCTGTTATGCGAACCCCGTACTGCGTCGCCGATTACCTGCTGGACCGTCTTACAGATTGTGGTGCCGATCATCTGTTTGGCGTGCCGGGCGACTATAACCTGCAGTTTCTCGATCATGTCATCGACAGCCCGGATATCTGTTGGGTGGGCTGTGCCAATGAGCTAAACGCATCTTATGCCGCTGACGGATATGCCCGATGTAAGGGCTTTGCCGCGCTGCTGACAACATTTGGCGTAGGGGAATTAAGTGCCATGAACGGCATGGCCGGCAGCTTTGCCGAGCATGTTCCGGTGTTACACATTGTGGGGGCACCGGGTACGGCCTCACAGCAAAAAGGGGAGCTGCTGCACCACACGCTGGGTGATGGTGAGTTCCGTCACTTCTACCATATGAGTGAACCGATCACGGTCGCGCAGGCGATCCTGACCGAACAAAACGCCTGCTATGAAATCGACAGAGTGTTAACAACCATGCTGCGGGAGCGACGTCCAGGCTACCTGATGCTGCCTGCTGATGTGGCTAAAAAATCAGCCACGCCGCCTGTAAACGCTCTCACGTTAAAGACAGCGCATGCCGATAACGCCTGCCTGAAAGCGTTCCGAGACGCCGCCGAGAGCAGGCTGAAAACAAGCAAGCGTACCGCGCTGTTGGCCGATTTCCTGGTCATGCGCCACGGCATGAAACATGCCCTGCAGAAATGGGTGAAAGAGGTGCCCATTGCCCACGCCACCATGCTGATGGGCAAGGGCATTTTTGACGAACGCCAGCCCGGTTTTTATGGCACGTACAGTGGTTCGGCAAGCGTCGGGGCGGTAAAAGAGGCCATTGAAGGGGCGGATACGGTACTGTGCATTGGCACGCGTTTTACCGATACCCTGACGGCGGGGTTTACCCATCAGCTGACGCAGGCGCAAACGATAGAAGTGCAGCCACATGCCGCACGGGTGGGGGATGTCTGGTTTACCGGTATCCCTATGTCTGACGCGATCGAGACGCTGGTGGCTCTCTGCAAACAGTATGTCCACGATACCCTGGTGCCAGTCTCTCACAGCGGTATCGCCTTCCCGCAATCCGAGGGCTCGCTCACTCAGGAGAATTTCTGGAGCACCCTGCAAACCTTTATTCGTCCGGGTGACATTATTCTTGCCGACCAGGGAACGTCAGCCTTTGGTGCGATCGATTTGCGTCTGCCGGCAGACGTGAATTTTATCGTCCAGCCGCTGTGGGGCTCCATTGGCTACACCCTGGCCGCGGCGTATGGTGCCCAAACCGCCTGTCCAGACCGACGCGTCATTGTGCTCACGGGGGATGGCGCCGCGCAGTTGACCATTCAGGAACTGGGCTCGATGCTGCGTGATAAACAGCACCCCATTATCCTGGTGCTCAACAATGAAGGGTACACCGTAGAGAGGGCCATTCACGGACCGGAACAGCGCTATAACGACATTGCCTTATGGAACTGGACGCAAATTCCGCAGGCACTGAGCCTGGATCCTCAGGCACAGTGCTGGCGGGTCAGTGAAGCGGAACAGCTGGCGGAGGTGCTCGAAAAAGTGGCACACCACGAGCGACTGTCACTGATTGAAGTGATGCTACCCAAAGCGGATATCCCGCCGCTGTTAGGGGCGATTACCAAAGCGCTGGAAGCGCGTAACAACGCCTGATCACTTGTCGTTACGCCAGGCCATCATCATCGGTTTGCCCGCCAGCAGGAGCCAGGCGGGCAACATCACGATGCAAAGTAACGGGATGAGAGTAGTATCCGGAACCACCACCGCGGCCATAAACAGGCTCAGCCAGGCATCACGTGTCACCACCAATACCAGCCCCAGAATAGAGCAAGAGACGGTAATCGCCGCCGGAACCGCATCCACATGTTCATGCAGCATCAGCCCCAACGCGACGCCAACAAAGACCGCCGGGAAAATCCGTCCGCCACGGAAACCGCACGCTGCCGCCACCACCAGCGCAGCCAGCTTTATGAGCGCAAACAGCAAATAATCGGACACGCTAAACACCTGACTGAAGGCCAGCTGTTGCATCTCATCCAGACCTTTAAACAGCGTTACCTTACCGCCGATGGCCCCTAATATGCCGAGGATCAATCCGCCGACCCCGAGGATAAGCACCGGATGTTTGAGCTTATGCACCAGCCGGTGCAGACGCGGCAGACACCATACGGCGATCATCCCCAGCGCAATGGCAATAGCGACCACAACCGCACCGCTGAAGATATCGGCTATCTGCATCTGGCCGTAGTGGGGAAGGGAGAGCGAGAAGTGTGGATTGAAAAACAGACTGGTGGTGAGCGCACCGGCCGCAGCGGCCATCAGTGGCGCAAAGAGTTTATCCCAGAGCGGCACGTCGTTATTGCTGGAAAGCGTCTGCGAGAAAATCAGCGCGGCCGCGACCGGCGTACCGAAGAGCGCGCCAATGGTGCCAGCCGATGCCAGAATCGTCCAGTCCAGGGCCCCGACGCGGGGTAAAATGCGTGAGCCGAGATACACCGCCAGACCGATGTTGACCGCCATGATCGGGTGTTCCGGCCCCAGGCTAACGCCGCCCGCCAGACCGATAATCAACGCGATAATGAGCCCTGGTAGCGCTGCAGGAGCGACCGGGGCACCAATCAGCGGTTCCAGCGCCGGATCAGGCCCGGCGTGCCCTGGGCTAAAGCGGATCACCAGACCCACCGCAACCCCCGTCAGGGTCAGCATCATTATGATCCATGCCGGCGAATCAACGCTGATACCCACCTGAGCCGGAAGCGCCGTCCATAACATCGTTTGCAGCACTGAGGCGACTTTCATCACGACGATAAGCACCAGGCTTGAGACAATACCAATAATTAAGGCCGGGATTGCCAGCAACAGCATGGTTCTGGCTCGCGGGTGGAGCATGATAATTTCCTTGTACAAAAAGGTATTACGTTACTTTGCACAATCAGCATTGTGGCAATAGTGCAAAAGGTGCTGAAACGGTAAAGTTATTCTGTGACGAAGATCGATAATCCCGGGGCATTCACCTTCCGGTCGTTGTTGTTATCACGCCTTGAATTTACAGTGTTCCAAAGATTTATTCTGACTTTAGCGGAGCAGTAGAAGAATGACAAAGTATGCTTTGGTAGGAGATGTGGGCGGCACTAACGCGCGCCTGGCATTATGCGATGTAAGTAGCGGTGAAATTTCCCAGGCGAAAACCTATTCAGGGCTGGATTACCCGAGCCTTGAGGCCGTTGTACGCGTCTATTTGGAAGAGCACAAGGTCAGCGTTGAAGATGGCTGTATCGCGATTGCCTGCCCGATTACCGGCGACTGGGTCGCGATGACCAACCATACCTGGGCATTTTCCATTGCCGAGATGAAAAAGAACCTCGGCTTTGCACATCTGGAAATCATCAACGACTTTACTGCGGTGTCGATGGCCATCCCGATGCTGAAGCCAGAGCACCTGACTCAGTTTGGCGGTACTGCCCCGGTAGAAGGCAAGCCGATTGCCGTATACGGTGCCGGTACAGGGCTGGGCGTTTCGCATCTGGTTCATGTTGATAAGCGCTGGGTGAGTCTGCCGGGTGAAGGTGGACACGTGGATTTTGCACCGAACAGCGAAGAAGAGGGCATTATTCTGGAAGAGCTACGCGCTGAGATCGGCCACGTGTCGGCTGAGCGCGTGCTTTCCGGCCCGGGGCTGGTAAACCTGTATCGTGCGATTGTGAAGTCTGACGGCCGTCTGCCGGAAAATCTGCAGCCGAAAGACGTGACCGAGCGCGCACTGGCAGACAGCTGCATCGACTGCCGTCGCGCACTGTCGCTGTTCTGCGTGATCATGGGGCGTTTTGGTGGCAACCTGGCGCTTACGCTCGGCACCTTCGGTGGCGTTTACATTGCCGGTGGCATTGTGCCGCGCTTCCTGGAGTTCTTCAAAGCGTCAGGCTTCCGCGGCGGGTTCGAAGACAAAGGACGTTTTAAAAGCTACGTGCAGGACATTCCTGTTTATCTGATTGTGCACGACAACCCGGGTTTACTTGGCTCGGGTGCCCACCTGCGTCAGGTGCTCGGTCAGATCCTCTAAAACCTAGCCCCTCTCTTGCGGGAGAGGGGATTTACAGGTGCATTAACTGGCGGAACTCTTTGACCTTGCTGCGGCTCACTGGCACCTGAAAATCAAGATCCTTCAGGCGCAAAATGTAGGTGTTGTTAAACCACGGCTCGATCTCGCGGATCTTGTTTAAATTCACACAAAACGAGCGGTGACAGCGGAAGAAATGCGCTGTCGGCAGCTTGCTGCAAAACTCGGTAATGTTCATCGCCATCACGTACGATTCCCGCCGCGTATAGACAAACGTCATCTTTTCATGGGCTTCGGCATAGTAGATATCGTTAACCGGCGTCACGATGATACGTTCATCCTTCACCAGGTTAATCGTGTCATTCTCACGTACTGCGGGGCTTGCGGTGACAGGGGCGTTCTGCTGTTGCCACGCGGCCTCCAGCTTTTGCAGCATAGTGACGATGCGCGACTCCTGGTAAGGCTTAAGGATATAGTCAAACGCCTCCAGCTCGAAGGCTTCAACCGCGTGCTCCTTCCAGGCGGTGACGAAGACAATAAACGGCTTATGGGCAAACTGATTGATGTTTTGCGCCAGTAATACGCCATCCAGCGACGGAATGTTGATATCAAGAAAAATGGCATCAACGCGGTTATGCTGCAAAAACTTCAGCACGTCCAGACCATCGTCAAACGTGCCCACGATCTCCATCTGACTGTGCGTTTTGATGAGCCAGCTCAGCTCCTGTTGAGCCAGAAACTCATCTTCTACAATGATCACTTTCACGGGTTACTCCGGCCTAAGGCAACAGGGATGTAGACGCATGAACGGGAGAGCGTTCATTCGGAATATAAAAGGCGATCTCGGTGCCCGGTTCAAGGCGCTGAATATGCAGCCCGTCGCCGTACAGCAGTTTGACCCGGTGGTGGACATTCAGCAGCCCAATCTTATTCCCCGGCATCTCGTTGGCCTCAACGCGCTCAATGACTTTAGGATCAATTCCGTGGCCGGTATCGCGCACGGCAATCCGCACGCGGTTGCCGCTTTCGGTCACGCTGATGGTCACCACCCCTTTCCCTTTACACGGCTGAATCCCATGGACGATAGCGTTCTCAACCAGCGGCTGGATCAGCAGGCTTGGGATCACACAGTTGACCTCTTCATCAATATCGTAAATGACGGTGAGTTTGTCACCAAAGCGCGCCTGCTCAATCGCAATGTAATCCTTGATCTGATAAAGCTCTTTTTTAATGTCGATCTGCTCGTCATCTTTTAGCTCAATGTTGTAGCGCAGATAGCGTGACAGATTGAAAATCAGCTGACGTGCGGTATCCGGATTAAGTCGAATGGACGAGGAGATCGCATTCAGCGCGTTAAACAGAAAATGAGGATTAATTTTACTTTGCAGCGCGCGCAGCTCTGCCTTATTTGCCATCTCGCGCAGCTGTTCCGCGCGGGAGACCTCCAGCTGGGTAGAGATAATCTGCGACAGCCCGATGGCCATCTCCTGCAGGGAGGAGGTGATCTGGTGCGCGTGGCAGTAGTAAATTTTTAGGGTTCCTGTCACCACGCCTTTCTCCCACAGCGGGATCACCAGCATGGAGTGAATTTCTGGGGTTCTGTGGGCTTCATCATTGTTTTTAATGATGATTTTACCGTAATTGATCGCCTGCCTGGTGGTGGGGCTGATGGTGTCATCACTGTCCTGATAGTTATGCTCACCCACGCCAACATAGGCCAGGACGTGGTCGATATTGGTAATGGCCACGGCATCGGCATGAATATCGCGACGGATGATATCGCAGACCTGACGTAAGGATTCGGCGTTAACATGGCGGAAGAGCGGGAGCGTTTTGTTGGCGATATCCAGCGCCAGCTTGGCCTGACGTGCGGCGCTGGCCTCTTTTTCCCCTTCAACGCTTTGCACCAGCAGCACGATAAAACCGATACAGACGCTGCCGAGGATCATCGGAATACCGATTTTAGAGACAATATCCAGCCCCAGCGCGATGGTGGGAGCCCAGACGACCACCAGAACCATGGTCAGCGTTTCGCACAGCATGCCCGCGATGATCCCGGCGCGCCAGTGCTGCTTTTTCGGTATTTTGCGGTTAATCCAGCCGGAAAGGACACCGGCGATGATGCTGGTGATAAAACACGGCACCGCCGTCACGCCGCCGATATCTATCAGGTAACGATGTGTCCCGGCAATGAGACCCGTAATAATGCCCACCCAGGGGCCAAACAAGATCCCACCGGACATCACGGCGATAACACGCACGTTGACCAGCGACCCTTCTACCGGCACCCCGGACCAGGTGCTGAACAGGGCGAACAGTGAAAAGATGGCGGTAACGGCCAGCAGCTCTTTTGCCGAGTGGGCGGACTTGTGCAAAAGCTCGCGGAACAGGCGAATACGAATGAGGAAAAACAGGCAAATCAGCATTAATGCCGCACGGTCAAAAACCGCCAGCAGCATATCGAATATTTCGTGCACGAGTCGACCAGCGAAAAGAGGAAAGCCCAATGATAAAAAACCTGACGCCTGTTGACCAGCTATCCGTCGGGTTTATCAAATGAGGAAAAACCATAATCTTCAAAGGGGATTGAGAGTGGCTTCCTGAAGATGCCAGTTTTTTTACTCCTGGAGAACGGCAAGGTAACAGCTTTGATATCATCATGTTAAATACTGGGTATTAAAATTGCACAATAAGCAGGAACGCTTCCGCTTTCGGTATCTGAAGGTTCCCGTTTTTAACGCGACATCTTTTTTTTGCTTAACCCCTCGACAGCATGTTTTTTTTCAGGTTATTTTCTAAACACGCCACATAAGTGGCAGCGTCGCTCGGACGGTCCGGGCGCTAACGTTAATCTGAGGAATCTATGGCTGAATTCAGTCCTGAACGCCGTTTTACGCGTATCGATCGTCTCCCCCCTTATGTTTTCAATATCACTGCTGAACTGAAGATGGCTGCGCGTCGTCGCGGCGAAGATATTATCGATTTCAGCATGGGTAACCCTGACGGCCCAACGCCTGCGCATATTGTTGAGAAGCTCTGCACGGTCGCCCAGCGCCCGGATACGCACGGTTACTCCACCTCTCGCGGCATTCCTCGATTACGTCGCGCGATCTCTCGCTGGTACCGGGATCGCTATCAGGTTGACATCGATCCGGAAAGTGAAGCCATTGTCACCATTGGCTCGAAAGAGGGGCTGGCGCACCTGATGTTGGCTACGCTGGATCATGGTGATACGGTGCTGGTGCCTAATCCAAGCTATCCCATCCATATTTACGGCGCGGTGATTGCCGGGGCGCAGGTTCGCTCTGTGCCGCTGGTGGAAGGGGTCGATTTCTTTAACGAGCTGGAACGTGCGATTCGCGAAAGCTATCCGAAACCGAAGATGATGATCCTCGGCTTCCCGTCTAACCCTACGGCGCAGTGTGTAGAACTCGACTTCTTTGAGAAAGTCGTCGCACTGGCGAAGCGTTACGATGTGCTGGTGGTACACGACTTAGCCTACGCCGATATTGTGTACGACGGCTGGAAAGCGCCTTCCATTATGCAGGTTCCGGGCGCACGTGATGTGGCGGTGGAGTTCTTTACCCTGTCGAAAAGCTACAACATGGCGGGGTGGCGTATTGGCTTTATGGTGGGTAACAAAACGCTGGTGAGTGCACTGGCGCGTATTAAGAGTTACCACGATTACGGCACTTTTACCCCATTGCAGGTGGCCGCTATCGCCGCGCTGGAAGGCGATCAGCAGTGTGTTCATGATATTGCCGCCCAGTATAAACGCCGTCGCGATGTGCTGGTGAAAGGGCTGCATGAGGCTGGCTGGATGGTGGAAATGCCGAAAGCGTCAATGTATGTCTGGGCAAAAATCCCTGAGCCTTACGCGGCGATGGGGTCACTGGAGTTTGCCAAAAAGCTGTTGCAGGACGCGAAAGTCTGCGTCTCGCCGGGCATTGGCTTCGGTGATTATGGCGATACCCATGTACGGTTCGCGCTGATTGAAAACAGCGACCGTATTCGTCAGGCGGTGAGGGGCATTAAGAGTATGTTCCGCGCCGACGGGCTTCTCGCATCAAAGAGTGCCGCTGAACAGCACGAATCTTAATGACATAAAAAAACAGGAGCCAACGGCTCCTGTTTTTTTGACTGCATGTTCTTCGCTAGATCATCAGGGCGAAGGTTCCGGCCCACACTAAAACAATCACCGAAATGCCCATAAAGAAATATTTCACGTTTCATCGCTCCGCGTATCTTCTGGTACGCACTTAAAAACAGAGTCCACCTGATTATAGAGAACTGACATTTGCCTGAGACGGAAATGAGAATTATCCCGTTACGATGCAAACTCCAGCTCAGAATTCTGTGCTTTCCTGTTGCCAGACGGCGCTAATGTACGCCTAAAAATGAGGGGTGACAAGGGGCATTTTTTTAAATACTTTCCGTAACTTACGGGTGTCGTGGAACGGCGACAGTTTGATTTCAGAGCGCAATAAATCCACGTTGAGCGACGACAAGAAAAGACAATTACTCAGGGTGATTACAGGTGATTGAAAAGGTTAGTTTCTTAGCGAAACTAACCTTTCTCCACATTAGATATAGAGAGACGCTTCGCCATGCGGCCGCGTTTTGAAACGGCGATGCATCCACAGATACTGCTCCGGCGCGCGCATAATTTCGGTCTCGATAACTTTATTGATGAACGCTGCAGCTTCGCATTCATTTTCCGGATAGTTTGCCATCTCCGGTGAGATGTGCAGACGATAGCCAGATTTATCAACCTTTCTCACCATTGTTACGGTCAGCATTGCGGCGCCTGACAGACGCGAAATCACGAACGTGCCGTTGGTGGTGGCGACATTTTTAACCGCAAAGAAGGGCGCAAAACTGCTGCCTTTACGTCCGTAGTCCTGATCGGGTGCAAACCAGACGGCTTCGCCTTTCTTCAGGGCGCCGACCATACCGCGCAGATTGTTACGGCTGATCATCGCCTTATTGGAACGCATGCGACCACGGGTTTGTACCCACTCCATCAGCGGACTGTTGTGCGGGCGGTAGGTGGCCATCATCGGCTGACAAAGCCCCATTACTCGGCCGCCCAGCTCCAGCGACATAAAGTGGACACCAACCACCATCACGCCACGGTTTTGCATTTGCGCGCGTTTCAGGTTTTCGAGACCTTCTACGTCAAACCATTTGCGGACGCGTTCATCAGGCCAGAACCAGGCCATGCCGGTTTCAAGCAATGCCATGCCGATAGATTTAAAGTTCTCGGCAATCAGTGTTTCGCGCTGCTGCGCATTATACTGGGGAAAGCACAGTTCGAGATTTTTACGGGCAATAGATTCACGACGTTTGAGGAAGTGGCGGGATGCGCTGCCGAGCCTGGAGCCCAGTACGCGGATCACAGGATAAGGAAGTTGAACCAGAAGCCAGAGTACGCCAAGACCAAACCATGTAAACCAGTAACGCGGGTGTAAAAACGCACGTTTGAAGTGGGATTGAGACAAAATAGTGAACCTATGTAAAGCCTTTGAAAGTAACGCATAAAGCGATACCACGTGCCAATTAGACCGTTGGACAAGGTCATGGTTGCAGGCTTTACCGATCTTTACGGCGTTGCCTGACCACTGCTGACGTTGGGTGGGCGGCGTAATGTAGCACCGTTATACGATATGTGCTATTACTCGTTTTTGATTAAAAAAGCGGCACCTGGAAAGGGTGTTGATTTTGTTGCTGTTGTTGATTATCACGCATGCCAGACGGTGAATCCGTGCGCTCATTCCCGTCGGACAAGCTAACGATCTCCCCTGGAGGGTGTAAATGGAAACCTATTTACAAACCGTAAGGGATGAGTGGATTCAGTTAATCAATGAAACGGATCCCCTCGTTCATCAACTTACTGCGCAACTGGCCAGCGATCATGCTTCTGGTCTGATTACGGAGTTTTATCGTGTGGTCCTGGCCGACCCTCATGCAGCGGAGTTTCTGACCACTGAGCAGGTTGAAAGGCAGCTGCAGGAAGCGCTGCGTCGTTGGCTTGTTGATGTTCTCTCCTGCCGGGTTGAACAGGTTGATGAACAGATGCGGGCTCAGCAGCGCGCCGCCGATGTTCACGCCCGAATAGGTATATCGGTAGACCTGGTTGAGATGGGTTTCCGGATCCTGAAAAAGCTGTTGTTACCTCTTATTAATGCCACACCACACCCTTCTGAGACCAAGTTAAGCATCTATCACTACGCCATTAACAGTATTGATCTGGCAATGGAGGTGATGTCGCGCGCCTATGTCTTCAGCGAGAACAATGCGGCAAAAGAGGACGAGAACTATCGAATCTTCTCGCTGATGGAAAATGCGGAAGTTGAGAAGGAGCGGCAGACCGCCGCATTGCTGACGTGGGAACTGTCGCTGCTTTATAAAGTGATGCTGGACTCCAGCATCGACAACAGCCGGCCGCTCGGGCAGTCCGACTTTGGGCTGTGGTTCAGTCATAAGGGACGTCACTACTTCAGTGGTATTGCCGAAGCAGGGCATATCTCTCGTCTTATCCAGGAGTTCGACGCGGCTTTTCATGACGTTCGTCAGACAGACGATGCCCTTCACGACAGACTGCGGCAGGTGCAATTTTTGCGGCTGACGCGAACGACCTTCTCGCAAATCGTGACCCTGCTGCATGAGCTGTTTGATGAGGTAGCCCGGCACGAGGTGGGTGTGGATGTGCTCACGCGTCTGCTCAACCGTCGCTTCCTGCCAACCATTTTTAAACGTGAAATTACCCAGGCAAGTCGTTCTGGTACGCCGCTGTCGGTGCTGCTTATCGATGTTGATAAGTTCAAGCAAATCAACGATACCTGGGGGCACAACACGGGAGATGAAATATTAAGAAAGGTTGCCGGGGCGTTTTATGACAACGTTCGCACCTGTGACTATGTCTTCCGCTATGGCGGAGATGAGTTTTTGATTGTGCTAACGGAAATCACCGAAGCCGATACCCTGCGCATTGCCGAGCGGATCCGCCGACGCGTGGAAAAAATTAAGGTTCATTCCCCGACAGGCGAGCCAATACCGTTGTCGCTTTCGATTGGGGCGGCCATGTTTAATGGTCATCCTGACTACGAACGTCTGATTCAGGCTGCGGATGAGGCGTTGTATGGGGCAAAACGACGGGGGCGAAACTGCGTGGAGTTATGGAAAGCGCAGTGACGTTTACTATCAAAGTGTCCCCTGCAGGAATCGAACATTCACTTAATCCTATGTTATTTAGGTGTAATTAATAATGCTTAAGTATTTATAACAACAAATGTACCAACATTTTCAGCCGTGAATAACAATATTGTCAATTAAAATCAATTCATTACGCCACTGAACGTATTCGAACAACTCTGGATGACAAGCATCGAACACAGAACCAGCAACAGAGAGTGTGGGCTATTCAGATAAAAAACGCTTTCTTTTAGTGCCCTAACCCGCTACACCAAGAGTCTTGACGTGACCAAAAGATAAATCGGCGTTTACGCTGTTAATGCTGTCAGGAAATGGTAATACAGATGAAAGCCAGCGACACAATGAAGGCTGTTAAGCAGTGGTTCAAGTTAAGCAACTATGATGTCCTTCAAGAGATCACAGTTAACGACCTAAGTTATGAAATCAGTCGGCGTGTATCATTGCACCGACATGATTTTACTAAAGAAGAACATTCCCGGCATGAACGCTATCTGGGAGAGGAAGCCAAGATTTTGGCTGGTCATCCTCTTTTAGCAAGTTCGACAGAAAGAACCGCCCCTACCACTAAAAAGAAAAACCCTTTAGTGGATGCGCGGCTGCATGTCAGGCATATGACCGTCAACGACATTAGCCGCTACGAGGCACGGCTACGGGACCTTGATCTACTTCACAGAGTAGGTTACTCATCCGATGCATCGTCTGTCCCGACATCAAAAGAGGATGGGATGCGGAAGCTGAGAGACATTGACGAGTTTGATGATGGGCATCCACTGTATTTGTGGTTAAACATTAAGTTTCTGACTGACGATGAGGTTATTGAGCATATCAAAAGAATGCTTCCTCAATGGCGAAAGGAGTATACCGTTGGCGAGCCAGCAATTGGTTCGTTTCGGTTTGGACTAAGCACTGTCAAAAAGGTGATCAACCTCAGGGTTATCCCCATGCTGGATCTGCTGCTTTGGGCGAAGAGGAATGATGCCAAAATCTCTAATGAGCAGTTTTCCCGTCTCCTTTACCCTAACGATTCAGAGGTCATCAGAGGCGGCTCTCAAATCAAAGATACCGACAAGCCTTTTGCTGAAAAAGTTCTCACGCGCGAATTTGATCGACTGTTTAATCTCTGGCTGAGTAAAAACGATTACATGATGGATACCAAGGTAGCCGAAGCGATGAAGATGAACGAAAAAGAAGAGGAATACGAGAAAAAAGGGAAGTAACCTACTTCCTGCATGTAGGGGACCACCGTCAAGTCTGGTCCCCATTCTTCAAAACCAGCGAAATCCACAAACTCCCATTTTCCCCTAAAACCAAGCCCTGCCACTTTCGCAAAAAATCTTGTTTGCCAATCTCTGCATCCTGCGATCTCAATTTTTCCTACTATAGCTCTTGTCGAAACAACAGAGGAAAAAACAAATGAGTAATGAAATCGCAGGTAAAAGATTAATCCGTGTTCCTGAAGTTCTGAGAAGAGTCGGATTTAGTCGAACCACAATGTATGAGCTTATTAAGGAAGGACGATTCCCGGATAAGGTAATCATAGGGGCAAGAGCTGTAGCCTTTGTGGAAAGTGAGATTGATGCATGGATTGAAAATACTATTTTCGATTCACGCAAAAATAATAAATAACATATAAGAGGAAGCGAAAATGAAAGTGCAAAAAATAGGAATAAATGTTAGTAATGATGATACAAAATACTTTGTTCTGAAAAGTGGCGAAGACTATGACTACTATTTGCGATGTATGCATGAGTATATGGG
Organism: Enterobacter cloacae complex sp. SHL021; assembly: GCF_049237765.1. Taxonomy (NCBI): domain Bacteria; kingdom Pseudomonadati; phylum Pseudomonadota; class Gammaproteobacteria; order Enterobacterales; family Enterobacteriaceae; genus Enterobacter; species Enterobacter cloacae complex sp. SHL021. Next base: position 239,790 of record NZ_JBMKJG010000005.1, read on the forward strand.
GGAAAGATTCTATCATAATCTTGAAGATGATGGTTATATGGAAGGTGTTTTAAAATCAATAATAGAGAATGGTAAGAAAGATTTTAATGAGTTCTTGAAAAAACATAAATATAAAGCATCGCTTAAAAACGTATATTTTGATGAAGTGCTTGTCAACCTGAGGCAGATACATCATATGATGAGTCACTATATTTTACATACATAATCGCTGGCGTCATCTATTCGGCCCCGCAAGGGGCTAATACCAAACGAAATGAATAAAAAGCATTTAATTATGAGGGTATAAATATGACTAAAGAAAATATTATTGAAAACAAATCAACAGAACTTTTTTATGATCTTGCTTGTAGATCATTTTGCGCAAGCTGGAATATGTTTATGGAAGTTAATGGCGATGGAGATGCCAATGATTATTTGGATGATCCTGATTTTATGAGTCCATTTATTATTTATGTGATTGACCATATTCAGAATAACTTTGAGAGATTCACCAAGCAAGAAGAAAACTGTGGTGATATTCATGAGGTTAACTTTGAACAAGTAGCAGCGCTGCTGGTAGGGTATTCAGAAAACTTTAGAAAGTAAGAACTAATCTTGCCCCGGAAGGGGCTAACTATAAACAATAGGAAAAACAGATGAAGAATGATATGTCAGTAATCGTAAGTATGTTATGTGAAAAAACACCTAAAGTGATGAATCTTATCCAAGAGAGCTTGGATATATTTATCGCATTAAGAGGTAGCTCAGTCGAAGAAATCATGAATGATAAGACTTTGTTAGATGATTTAAATCGTTATGTAAATGAGACACTGTATGATGAGATGGATCTGGAATATGGTTCTGTAATCATCAAGATAGTATCTAATAAATAGTATTAATACCTACTCGATATGTATCTAATATTTAACTTAATAAAGAGAATCAAGTATGAAAGAGATTATTTTAAATGAAAGTAATAAAATGAAAATAAATATTATCACAAATGTATTACAAGGATATTGCGAAACGATCTATAGTATCTCTGAAAAACAGCCTGAAACAGCCATGAATATTTTAACAGGGGAAATGTTATCAGAGATACTTTATGATGTTTTGATTGCTTGTGAAGTTGAAGACTCTGTTAAAAGTGGAAGAGGTAAAGATGTATCTGATATCAATATGGATGAGTTAAAGGAAACGATTTTATACTGGCATAAAGAGCATATTATTGAACTTGTACTGAAAAACATAAAACCGGATGATGCTGATGAGCGTATATACTGGAAGTTAAAAATGACTGTGAATCAGTTTTGAAAAATGGCAATATTCCCTCGTGCAGAGGGAAATAATCCTGTAATGAAACGGAGATAACCAATATGATTGATGAATTCCATGTTATGTATATGTATAAAAAAATCCAAGCTGAAGCTGCGACGACAGATATGAAAACACTGGAACAGCTTTTGAAGAAGTTCCGCCAAGTTGTCGCGGAACGCCGGGAAGAATACTATCAGGAGATTGGTGAGAAAAAGGCTCAGAAATTGAGAGCCAAGAGATTACAACAGTTGCTTGAGAAAATGGGCCGTGATCGTGTATCACCGGAGGATCTTATAGGTTAATGACAATTAACAAGATCGTGTGTGTTTGATTTTTAATACTAAAGTTTTATCTGTGATTGCCGATACTTATCCTGAATATTATCTTTTCTGAGGTCATTATGGATTCTGACGATAAAAAATCAGGTAAATTTTCAGGTGCAACGGCAGCTTTTGGGGCATTAGGCAGCATCGGTAAGAAAGTTCTTGCAAAAAAAGACACCGCCCAAAGTGAGGATGGTGAAATCACTGAATCAAAAGTCATGCAGGTACTGGACTGGGCCTATGATAAAGCCTGTAATGGTGTTGTAGGTTTGGATTCGGCGCAAGAGCTTGCTGCACCATATTTGAATGGTGATGGAGAACTTGTTGATAAGGTTAATGCGCTAATACGATGGCAAAATACAAAAGCGGGAACATCAGGCTTTATCACCGGCCTTGGTGGAATAATAACGCTCCCGGTGGCCATTCCAGCTAACATTTCAAGCGTCATATTTATACAAGTTCGTATGATCGCAGCAATTGCACATATGGGCGGGTATGATTTAAAAGATGACCGTGTTAAGACACTTGTATATACCTGTTTAACCGGAAATGCTGCGAAGGATATAGTGAAAAATATAGGTATAACAATTAGTACAAAAATGACAAATACCTTAATAAAAAATATTTCTGGTGAAACAATAAAAGCTATAAATAAAGCGGTAGGATTTAGACTTATAACTAAGTTTGGGCAAAAAGGTGCTATTAATCTTGGTAAAGCAATACCACTAGTTGGTGGTGTCGTTGGTGCTACATTTGATAGTGTATCCACCAATACTATTGGGAATATATCCCGTAATATTTTCATTGAAGAAAAAATACCTGAATGATGTTTGTATGGTGATAATTTTCAGTTCTGGCTTTTAACTATTCTAAATAGGTCGTGAAATGAAATCTTTAGACCGAGATTTAGCAAAAAAATTAATAAGAGCTGTAGGTTCGGAATATGAGTATCAGGTATCTGGTAATCCTCAAGATGCAGTTTTTGATGTTTACTTTGCTAGAGAAAAGCACGGTATCGCATTTCAAATTAGACATTCAACACATCCGTCGGCACAAGATGGCGGATGGCTACAAGTGCACCACTATGAGGGAGAGCCTGCGGATTGGGGACCTGCATTACATTCACTGAGAACAATGGGTGATGTAGTTGCATTTTGCCAAACGTTGATAACGTTCTCTCAAATAAAATCCAAAAGGCAAGCGTAGATAAATTACACTGTTATTCATCTGGCATATATTAAGTTCATACTTGGTAAATGCCAGATTAATGCTGAACTGATGCATTTAAAAAGACATTTTTCTTCTTTTTTTATTTGAGGACTCAAAATCTGATGAGATAGAAGAAAGCTGTTCAAGACTCAGCTCAACAGAGCGCTGGAACTCAAGAGCTGCCACTGTACGTTGTTTTATCACCAGAGCAATGATTTCGGCATCACTTTTTTCTTCAAGGGCTTTTCTGTAAAGTATTCGTTCATTAATTAAATCAAAATTTCCTGATGATTTAGCAGCGGTGTTAGCTGCTGAGTAACTTATAGGATTAAGCTCACTAATAAAACTATTCAAAAGAGATTGTCTTTTCTTATCCAGTCTGCGTAGTGTGGTATGTGCAGATCTATATTTGTTAATTTCATATGCAAATGCATCATCATCACGTAGCTTACGGTATCCTGCTCTATATTCGTCCATTGACGGATGATTTTTGAGTTCTTCAATCGTATTAAAATATGCTAATAAATCATTATTGTCTAATTGTACTTTTCTCATATATTGCCTTGTTATAATAATATTAATGAATATATTTTATTAAATATAGAACAAGTGTCAAATTAGTGATTTCATTCCTTGGTAAATCGTGATTTTTTTCAAATAATAAAATATATCAATGCCATATATTTACTAGTTGTTAATATAAAATATAATAAATATATCGACAAAATATATAGGTGATAATATGAAAGAGAGTACTTGGGATGAAATATCAGAAATAAACGAAAGGTTTTATAAGGCAAAAGCTGACGCAAACAATAAAATATTCAATGCTGATACAGGAATAGATAATGAAGCCTTAAGAAGGGTTCAACAAGCTGTTTTAAAACAGGGGAATAGAGGTCTTGCAGAAGAGTTGCATAAAGCAATGTTTGAGAATAGCGCTGTAATGAGAGTTAAACATGCGGAGCGAGTTTCAAGTTCATTGAACGAATGGTTTAATGTAAGCGCTTTTAGCGATAAAATAAAATCAGAAGGTGATGTAAAAGAAAGAGAGGTAATGGCATCTAAATCCGAAGCATTCAAAGACGCACCTTACTTTTCTGTTGGTATGTATCAACATAATATAGATCAGCCAGATGTAAAGGATGCTTATATAAATAGGGTAGAACAATTAACCAAAGATATGGAATATCAGGTTAGTTTTGCGGTTAGTAGAGAAAACCATATGAACAATACCATTGAGGCCGCTAAACAGCTTTTAGGTGTTGAAGTTTTCAATAAGCTATATGCTGGGGAGTCTTTAGACATAGCACCAACACCAGAACCTGTAGCGATAGTGAAAGAACAGGCAGAAGTCGATAACCTAGATGATATAATAAGTGTTAACGAGCAATTTTACCAAGTTAAAAGACAAGCTGATGAAAAAATATTCAATATTGATACTGGCATTGATAATGCTGCATTGAAAAGAGTGCAGGAAGAAATACTCAAGCAAGGCAACAGAAATCTTTCAGAAGAACTTCATACAGCTATGTTTGATAACCGAGCTGTAATGAGAGTTAAACATGCTGAGAGAGTATCCAGTTCTTTGGGGGTGTGGTTTAACAAAGAAGGATTTAATGAAAAAATAAAAAAAGAAGGTGATGTTAAAGAAAGGGATGTAGTCGTTTCCAGATCGGAAGCATTTAAAGATGCACCTCATTTTTCTGTTGGAATGCTTCCTACTGATATAAATGATCCAGTAGCAAAAAGTACTTATATAAATAGAGTTCAGACGCTAACTAAAGAAATGGCATCTCAAGTTGATTTTGCCGTTAAAAGAGAAAATCATATGAGCAGGACATTAGATGCAGCAAGAGAGTTTTTGGGCATTGAAGTGTTTAATAAACTTTATACTCAGACGCATGAAAAGGTTATAAGTTTTAAAGATAAATTAAAAAATGTAAAACAGTCTTTATCTGAACCTGTTTCTCAGGATATGAGAAGTAAAAATAGAATGAAGTTAAACTAGTAATGACGAAAGAATAAAAATAAATCACGTAGGCTGCAAATAATTTCCATTGTTCGCCTCAGAGTTTACCTCTTGCATGGTTATTTACGAGAGCTTAAAAAGGCTCATGATGAGCCTTTTATGATAATAGTTTAGCTTTAAAATATTCCATGAATATCACCATGTGAACCTTTAACTCTCTGAAGAATTGGATGGATTGTCTAAACATCATAAGTGGAACAAGTTCAATATCTTCAGCTTCACGTATAAAATCATCATCTAAATATTTTTTAAGTTTCTTTCTGTTTTCGAATGAAAAAATATCGGCGTAATTTCTTGCTGCCTCTAAAGCTATCTCCCTTGTGGGTTTGGTAATGTATTTTAAGGCACCGCCACAGTTCTTTACAGCCATTAACTGTAATTCATACGATGGGTTAGGTATCTGACCAAGAGCCATTCCATTGCTATTCACAGCGATTTTATAAAAATCATTTAAACTTTCTTGCTTAATAAATGGGATGACATATTTAAGGTTGTAACCATCATGTTGAATCGCTATTTTACACAACTCCTGTGTAGGGTTATTTAAATACTGTATATTTGCCCCTGATTTTTTTAATATTTTTTTACACAGAGAGTATGATGGTTCATTTTTGAATTCTAAAACATTAGCTGCATGTAGTATGCTGCCACCATTTCTTTCTAGATTTATATCGCTATTTAGTTTATCTAAATAGGGTTTATACTCATCTTCAATATCTGAGCATGAAATCTTGTAAATAGAGTTTTTTGCATAATATGAAGATATAGGTTCATAATAATATTTCTCTCCATCCATTTGGAATAAAATTATGATACCATCACAATAACTATTCCCACGTACTATTATTTTGCTTTTTTTCATAAAAACCTCATTTAATGTTAATGACTGTTGTATATTTTCTTTATTATCAATTTCCTCAGTATAATCATCGATAATGTTGTTTTCTGATACTGAGTTTAAGTCAATATCGACATCAGGCGTAAACTGTGGAAAAAACGTTCTCTATGCCTTTACTGACTGTTCTCAATGATTATTTATAGTCCCGTTTCTTTATAGGATTTAATGTTCTGTACTGGCCCTATAGAAAGAGATTCGCATTTATCATTGTATGTTTTCCTTCTTGCACTAGAATATTTTTATTTATAAGTTTCTGCCAGCATTTACTTACGTTAGATCTACTCATGGCAAGCTCTTCTGCAAGAGCAGATTGTGAAACACTGGCGATCAGATTTCCATGCTGCATGAGCTTACATAAATGGATCATTATTGTATATTCTGCACCCGACATGTTTTTTCCGAACTTTTCCAGATTATCCACAAAGGCGTGAAGATAATTTATTCCCGGTTGTATATCAGAAATATTTTCTTTTGTCGTTGCTTTAACTTTTCGGTTTTTATTGTGGATTCCGTATGTCTCTATTTTATTCTCATCAGTAAAGTGATTGCTTATTATATAATTGCCCACTTCTTCACAACTGTTAGTCATTATTTTAGTGTGATCAGTTTTCATATGTTTTTCCTTTTATTATTATTGTTTGTATTTATATAATGCAGGACATGTCATTGTCAAAAATAAATGTGAAAAAATGAAATAAAATATACTTTTGTGAGATTACGCTCACTGATTTAAGTGGTTTTTAAATATAACAGAGTTTTCGAAGAAAGATGTTTGGTTTCAGTACAGAAAAATTTCACCGTAAAAATATTTAATATAATGATTTTAACTTGGAGTGCGCCAGCCAACTCGTTCCGTCTTATCTTCTGTCATATCTTTACTTTGAATGATAGACAGCAAGTGATTGTATAAAACAATCACTAAGCGCTGCTTGGTTATAGGGATATGTTATTTTTTTCTTTTAATACATAGCGGCTATCGCCGCAATTATTTATGGATAAATCCATCATTAACAGGGATGAACCCTGTTTCAGCAATGTGATTGTCTTGAACAATCACGAAGTGCTGCTTATGCGCATATTTTTCATTCAGTGAAGAGTAATATACCCCGTTTTACAGAGTTAACACTTTACACGGCTATGGGATCTTTTTTAAAGCAGGATGAGGAAACGATCTAAATACGATCCTTTTTTACTTTCCTAGCCAGTATGGAAACTACCTAATGAAAGTAAAAATATATTAATGTCAGCGTCAGGGCGTAGCCGTGCTTTAGCACATGAGCGTTAGCTCATAGATGGTGGTGATTTTCAAAAAAGGATTTTAATGGAATAAAAAGGAAAGCTTTGCAATAAAAAATGCAACCCGAAAATGATTAATCATTTCAAGGTTGAAACCCCATGTGGCGATCATAAAAATCGCCCGGTTTCTGTTTATCCTCTTAAGTATTATCTCTTACTTCTTGCAAAATTAAATTGAGACAAAATCGGCTTGTAGCCCTTGCCGTATAAGGGATTGAACAAAAAAACGGGACTGACCGTACAGTCAGTGTTCCTGACTCTGTGGTCAGTATTCCTGACTGTACAGTGAGCTTTCCTGACTCTGTAGTCAGTTTCTATGTCATTTTATTGGTTAAAAATGACAGTGCTTTAAATTATAGTCACTGGAATACTTGCGATTTCTAAAATATTTTCGCAAAAAAATATGCAAAAAACTTGATATTTGTTTTGTGCATGGTATTTAAGTATAAATAAAACAATAAGAGGTAATGTCGTGATGAATGAAATAGAAGTTGATTTAGATTTAGGCTTAAATCCTTTTTGCTTTGAGACAGAGATAAAGATTGAAACAAGAAAGAAGAACCTGACTGTTTCAAGAGGAACAGAACTTATTGAAAGGAAGGATACCAGCAAATCTTATTTTGCCAATATAGTACATACACAAGAGGTCGATAAAGAAGAGTTCATTAAGCTCTACACTTCCCAGATAAAAGCATATTTTGATTTAACGAAAACAGCGTACAAGGTGTTTTTCATATTTCTCCGTATCTATCAGGATGCGATAGGTAAAGATCACTTTTACCTGAGCTGTAAAAAAGCAATGTCGCTTGCAGAAAAGATAGATCACTTCGTCTTGTCTGAATCTATCTTTTACAGAGGTATAAAAGAACTTATTGAGAAACGTATTATTGCTAAAACGAATGAAAAAAACTGGTATTTTATAAATCCTGCTATTGTGTTCAATGGTGATCGTGCTCGCTTTGTTTCAGAGATTAGAAAAAAGAAAGAAACAATGGAAGAACAAAGCGAAAATGATTTTGGTAGGCGCGATACAAACAGCAATGCTGAAGTGAAAAGCAGGTCGATTCAGTCAGTGATAGAAGATGTTAATGACCAAGAGGATATTGATTTGTTAATCGCAAGATTACAGGCTAAAAGATCCCAAGCGAAAATGATGGATAAAAGCGCGGATGGAGCTATTGCTACCAAGGGAGAAACGCTTCTACCGCCAGAAGAACCGTTAGAGTGGGACAATATTCATGGAGAGGACTTTTTAACAAAAATGACTTTCAGTGACCGAGTTCGTTAACCTATAAACCTTGCGCACATGCGGAATCTGAACAATGTCTATGTGGCAATGCTTGGTAACGGTGAGTCCGAACATGAGCTGAAGGGCGATCTCTATGAGATATTAGCTCAGGCCAATGATAGACTTAAGATCTCTGTTGTGATGTGCAGAGTTATATGATTATATATGTAAATCAGCCTATTAGGCTTAACATCCTCGTATCAAAGTTCGGCAGAGACTACGTCTAGCAGTAATTTTCAGAAAATTATTTTATATCAAGTGGTTATGGTTGGTTAAAAGTTTTCATCTTCTTAAGGTGCTGATATGGACGCAAATGATTTAAAAGAAACTTTAATCAGAATCTTCAAAACAAGAAATTCTGGCCCATTCCTATTTGTTGGTTCTGGTTTCTCTCGGCGGTATTTAGGAATCAAAGATTGGAAAGGGCTTTTGGATAATTATTGTGTTTCAGGAAAACCATTTGAGTATTATCTCGCAGCAGGGGATTCAACTTATCCTACAGCAGCTAGACTCATTGCTGAAGACTTTAATACTACATGGTGGAGTGACGCAAAATATGCTGGGAGTCGTGAAAGATATAGTAAGAAGGTTACCGATAATACATCCGCGTTACGTTTTGAAATCTGTGATTATCTCGCTACTTCATTCGAAGTCCCGATCAAGGATAGCGAGCATCAGGACGAAATTGAAATACTTTCAAGGCTCAATGTTGATGGAATAATAACAACCAACTGGGACTGTTTTCTTGAGCAGCTTTTCCCAGACTATAAAGTTTATACTGGTCAGAATGAGTTATTGTTTTCCAATCCGCAATCAATAGCAGAAATATATAAAATACACGGTAGTGCACATAAGCCTAAAAGTCTTATCTTAACTGATCATGACTATAATGAGTTTAATAACAAAAATCCTTACCTAGCAGCAAAGCTGATAACGATATTTGTGGAGCACCCTGTTGTTTTTATAGGCTATTCACTTTCTGATAAAAACATTACTGATTTACTTGGTGCGATTTCAATATGTATTGGAAAGGATAATATTTCACAGTTACGCAATAACTTAATATTCATTGATAGAGAGGAAGGACTCACCGACTATTCAATATCTGAAACTTTTACAACGATCGAAAGAACACAGATACCAATAACATTAGTTAGAACTGATGATTTAAATCCTGTTTATGAAGCTATTGAGACAAATAAAAGAAAAATCCCAGCCCGTATTCTTCGATATTGCAAAGAGCAGTTATATGAGGTAGTTAAGTCGAACTCAACAGAATCAAAAATTTATGTAGTTGACATCGATGAGGTTGAAAAACATGATGATGTAGAGTTTGTTGTCGGCGTTGGTGTTGCTGAGGCTCGAAAAAAAGAAGAAGAGATTGGCAAGCTAGGTTATACACAAATAAACAATATAAATCTTTTTCACGACCTTTTACATGAGGATAATTCATATGATGCAAATAGCATTTTACAGAATGTTATTCCTAATGCGGGTCGATTCTCTCCGAATATAATCGTTTTTAAATACCTAAAAGAAATAGGTATTGTTGATGAAGCACAATATAGAGCATCTAAATATAATTTGGATAAATGGGTTTTAAGAAATGATACAAGTTATCAATGTAAAGGATATTTTAGGACGTTTGTAAGAAAATTTAAGGATAAGGATACTAGATATATTATCGAGCATACCACACCAGAAGTAGCAGCAATCCATCTGCCTTTTCTGATGAATAAGTTAGATCTGAAATTAGTTAAAAAGTTTTTAATTAATAATGAAGAGAAACTGAATCCTGATAAATCAACTTATGCTAGTTATTTTAAAAAGTTAGCTTGCTTATATGATAAGCTATTACATGGTTGGTAATTTCTATAAAAATACCGAAGGAAGTCATGTTTGTTCGACTTCCTTTGGTATGTTATTTTTATTTGTTAATTTATAAGATGCTTTCTACTATGTAAATTAATCAATCCAGCAACCCACGCGAGACCTTACTCGCTGTCTGACTGAAATTATATCGCTCAACAACATTCCCCTTGAACCAGATCTCAAGGGAGTTCATGTGAGCTGTGTTGCTGTTTTTAAGCAGGGCCAGACCGGGGATGTAGTTCGAGATCTGACTCTCGCCTGACATGCTGGAGTAGGACCACATTTCCTGACCGTCATTGGTAGCTCGCGTTTGTGGTTCCCCGAATGCATTAATAACATCTTGCTGAGTAGTTTTCCCTTTAACGATTTTGGCTTTTACGGTTTGTTGGGATTCGTCTTTCAGAGATTTGTTGCCGTAGGTTGTGCAAGCGGTAAGAGGCAGGCTCACCAGAGCAGCGATAAACAGTTTTTTCATGTTAACTCCATATAAACAGTAAACGAAAAAATAGGCGTAAAGACGCCGGGACCAGATGTGAGATACCTCTGGCTACTTAAATTTGTGTTAATGGCTGAAGAAGAAAGCCGCTTATCAAAAGCCTGTGAGTTTTTATCTAATCAGCTAACTGCATCCTTCATGGTTGTTTTCCCTGATGTTGCATTAATCAAAGCTATTTAAAGGCCATAAATCGACATTAACCGCTTATCTCATGGTCCAACGCTCTATCCACTTGAATCAGCTCGTAAACTGTCTGGTGGTCCTCTGGTTTACTCTACTCATTAACGATTCCTCTAGCAAGAAAATGATCGATATTACAGATCGATAATAAGCTATTGATAGATAATAACGATTGAAAATGATTTATCGATCGGTGCTTTAATTGGTCATATCGATCGAATATAAAAATATGATAGTCTACATCTATCGTTAGTTTTATTTTGATCGTTACAAACGATATGACGGCCCACAAAAATAATTGAATCCTATCAATTGGTTAATCAGGTGGTTTTGTTGCGTTATGCCAGTAAGAACAAGCCTTAATGACTACAGATGCGCTGCAGACTACCTCTTTATAAAAGCATTTTTGATTATCAGGATGGATAGGAAGATGAAGAAGATTTTACTCGTTACTTGCACAGCTCTTGCTTTGACGGGATGCGGTGAAAAAGGCGATTTTGAGAAAGCGATCAACGCGAAAATATCACAATCGAAGCTGTGCTACTCCCTGCAGGACAACGACATTGTATTCAACAAAGGTTTTCCGATTAAGGTTAACCGTGGCTACCGTTCTGCTGGATACAGTGCCAGTGATGAAATCCTTAAAGGACTTGTTGAACAAGCGCTGCTTACTGTTTCACAACAGGCAAATGGCTTTAGCAGTGTTGATGTTCTGGAAGTCACGGACAAGGGCCAAGAGGTTGAGTTTTGGGACCGTGAGAAAGGTGCCTGTGTTGGTCATCGGGAAGTTTCTGAGATAAAGGAATGGACCGAACCGGGAAACGGTGATCAGAAAGTTGTTCGCGTGTCATATACATGGAAGTTGGCGGATGTTCCTTCATGGGTGGACAAGAAAGCGTTCTCCAGCGTCAAGGGTATGGATGAACCTGAAGAAGGCATGATTAACATTGTTAAAACCAGCAATGGCTGGAAAGCGATGTAAGGGGGCTATTGTGGAAAACAATACAATCCAATGTCCGTTTTGCCTGAAAGAGAGCCAGCGCGGTGTGCATATCTGCACCGGTTGCATGGCGACTGTTTTATATGGGGCCTACCCCGGCTGGTATGCTGCTGTGGTTATCTTACTTACATTCGGCCTGTCTATCCTGATCGGAATGTCTACAGGCATAGCGGGTGCTACTATCAGCCTACCGATAATTGCAGTCGTTGGGTTTGTAGCAGGTAAGGTAATTTTCTCTGATAATGTTGTATTCAGGAGGAGGATGTAAAACCCCCTTACTGTAAATGCAAAGAAACCATGTCTGCGGATCTAGATGTGGTTTTTTATTGCATAACACGTCAATTTATATTCCAAAATGATATATGCAACATGTTGCCTGTCAGGCAACACTTGGCTATTATCAAATCATGGACGAACGAACTCGTTTGTCTTTGCTCTTTAAAAACCTCTAGGATCGGTAAAGGACTGAGTGAAATTTTCAGTCAACCATTTCTCCAATACGAGACGTGGCCCATGTCCCTCTTCATTGTGATCGTAACTTTATGCGAAATGCATGTTGCAATCGTATATCTACGATACGGCATTGTTTAATGCTGAAATGGCGGGGTATCCAATCAGTTGTGTTGGATGGGTGTTGGCTGGCTTTGTCTACGGTGTGCAACACGATCCACAGGACATTTTGGCGGGGATGCAAGTTGCATCGTGTTGTTAAAATGAGAGGTTTTTATGAAAGATGTTTTAGACACTTTGCGCCGAGTGCGTGAGAAGAGCAAACACACTGTAGACAATAGCTCTTTGAAAGAACTGGATGATGCAATACAAGCCCTTGAAGAGAGAATCAGGGAAAATTCAAAAGGCTGGTCTGCCTTAGATTATCTTCCCTATGTTGCTAGGATCTTGGCTGTAGTTAAGTTTCTACACGGTGATTCTGATATTCATTGATTTCTTCCTACTAAGGAGATTTGTTATGTATCCATCTTCATTTTTTGAACGAGCAGCCAGCCATGTCAATCCCATTATCTGAGGTGCATTATGTTAGATATTGGTTCAACCATTAAACTATGCCGTGAGGCACGTAAGCTCACACTACAAGAACTATCAGATAGAACGGATTTAACTAAATCATATTTATCTCGTATAGAAAATAATCAAAGAGACCCTACTATTACAGCGTTAGAAAAAATATCATCAGCGCTACATATTCCACTAAATATCATTATCCTTCTTTCTGAAAGTGAAGAGGCAAATGATGAGTTTTCTGATATCAATAATATGCTCAAAAAAACTATAATGGATACATTAGTTAATGCATAAAAATTGGAGTTATTCAAACAGGCCACTTGCTAAATTAGAGTCTCTATTCAAAATACTAGAAACAAACGAAGAGAGGCTCGCTTATGTTTTAAAAAACAAAAAGAATTATTTTAAAACGGTACCAGTAATAAGAAAAGGAAAAAAAAGAACAACGTATAAAGTAGTTGGTGAGTTATTAAAAATACATGAGCTTATTAAACAGCGTATTTTTTCGAAGATATCACTACCGGAGTATATTACTGGCGGTAGGAAAGGAATCAGCTATATAGATGATTGTATATTCCATCGTGATAAGTCAATTATCATTCAAGAAGATATGAAGGATTTTTTTCCTTCTATAAAAGAAGAACTGATAGCTAAAGCATTTCAATATTACATGAACTTCTCTCCTGAAGTTTCATCATTAATAGCCAAGCTATCAACACTTGAAGGTTCACTTGTTCAAGGGACTAAGTTAAGTACTGACATTGCCAACTTGATATTTTTAGAAGAAGAGGCTCTTATCAGTGCGGAAGTCGGAAAATTAGGTGGAAACTACACGAGATATGTCGATGATATAACTATTAGCTTCGAGTCAGAAGTTAATAATGAAGATATTTCGAAAATAAAAACAATGATTTTATCAATGGCGCTCAAAAGTGGGGTTAGATTAAATAGACAGAAATCAAAAGTTTTGAGGAATGGTCATTCCAAAATCGTACATGGTGTAAAAGTAATCAAAGAGCTTAGGCCAACACAAAAAAGAAAAGATAACATAAGGATGTGTCTTTTCAATTTGAAGAAAAAAGTAATTGAAAAAGAAAGAATTATGGATATTCTTGCATTGTATTTTAAAATTAGAGGATTAATAAATACATTAAAACAGCAAGGCGATAAAAATTATGCAGAGTATATAAAACAAGTTAATCTGCTAGTTGCTGCTGTTGATAAAAAGGATGCAATAAAATCAATCAGGGAGATGAGAAAAGTTAAGGATATCAAGAAATTAAGAAAATTATATTCAAAGTTAAAACCATTAGGTAATTCATCTAAAAGTGTATCTACCATTTTGGATGTTGAATATAAAACCTGCAAATGTAAGCTAAATAGCTAACTGATCGATAAATTATGGGTGAATTAGCTTATTTATTAACACAATAATTGTATGGTCTCAATCGTGGTGAATTACAAAATTTGCTCATTTTAAATAATTTATGGGCGAAGTATAGAACCAGTCCACTTAATAAAAGATGTGGTTTTTATCTACAAGTTTATCATGTTCAATGCTAGTGGTGTCGTGTTTCATTAACTGGAGTTTTTATAGTGAATAAAATGAATGATAGACTTAATCAGCTATACATCAAAAACATTAATATTCTTAATGAGTACAGTAAAAAGCATTCAGATAAAAATCTACATGGACCACTTCTTTTAAATATCAGTAATTATTCATCTCAGAAATTAAAGCTAATGGTTGTGGGGCAGGAGACGTTTGGCTGGAATAAATCTCCCTCTATAGCAGCTCAAAGAGCTACGTATCAAAAATTTAATTTTGGATCATCATATTATAGTAGTGCTTTTTGGAATGTAATTAGGAAGGTGGAAAGATCACTAAATATTGAACCATATGCTATAGCGTGGTCAAATCTCAATCGATTTGATGTTGATTGTGGGTCACCAGATCGTACAGAACTTGCACAAGACATTGCTTCGCTAGACTATTTGGTTAAAGAGGAAATTAGCATTCTTAAACCCGATGTATGTATATTTTTTACAAATCACAAGTATGATAAAAGACTGAGGGACTTATACCAAGATCTGATTTTTGATAATGTTCATGGATTGCCAAAGAAACACTTTTCAAAATTAAATCACCCAGAGCTTCCGAAGTATACGCTTAGAGCGCCGCACCCTAGAACAATTAGAACGCAGCGATGGGAAGATGATTTTATTATGGCTGTTTCACAATTTAAAAATGGTTGATTAGCAATTTATTATTTTAATAACACATGCCATGAAAAAGGAGATATTGGATGTAATTATTATCTCTTTTTTCATATTATCTATGATTTGGCGGTTTTAAACGCGGTATATATTTTTTTTTGCTTTCAGACTGTATGGGAGTAATTAGATCTAGACTAATATTATGTTCTGCCTGAACGAGTTTAGGACGACTTGGAAAACGCCTAATTTCATCAGATGTTGGTTTGTAGTCATCCTTGTTAAATCTTGCACGTCTTTCATGCTCAGCTGACCTGCCCCCACGATTAGATACAACACTCAGTTAGTAACGTCGGAATCTTCATTCTCAGAATGACCCTTTCTCCAGCCCGCTGCAAATTC